>DAIPJT010000005.1:0-8313 GCA_036770125.1 Patescibacteria group bacterium | reverse complement strand
TTTAACCTCGGAGGTTAAATTATTAAATTACCCCTTTCCATGAAACTCATCATGAATTTCTTTGAGGTGGCGGTGGGTGACATGGGTGTAAATTTGGGTGGTTTGAATATTTTTGTGCCCCAGCATTTCCTGAACCGACCGAATATCCGCCCCGGCAATCAACAAATCGGAGGCGAAAGAATGCCTCAGAACATGTGGCGTTACCTCCATGGGTAACTTTAACTTTTTGGCATATTTATGAATCATCCGCTGAATAGAACGGGGGGTAATCGGAAAAAGGGCAGGGTGGTCGTCACGGCGCAACTCCAAATATTTTTTGATCCACTCAGCCGCCCTAGTTGAGATGAAGACGATTCGCGCGTGTCCACCTTTACCTACAATCCCCAGTTCCCGTCGGTCAAAATCAATCTCTTCACGCTTAATTTTCACGATTTCACTCACCCGAAGGCCGGTTGAAAACAGCATTTCCAAAATGGCTTTGTCCCGCAACCCTCCCAGTTTATTAATCGACGGGCAGTTTAATAATCGATCCACGTCTTCTCCCACCAAAAATTTAATCTGCCGGTCTTCAATTTTGGGCAGGTCAATTTTGTCCGGTGACAAAGTGACGATGTCCTTTTTAATACACCACTTTAAAAAAGACCGCAAAGCTACGGCGTAAAAGCCCTGGGTTTTACGCGATAACCCCTGCCCCTTAAGATCGCGCAGACGGGAGAGAGCCAGGCGGTACTTGGCTACCATGTCACCATCCACACAACCAATATCGGAACAGCCCACCGTTTGAGCGTGTTCGGTAAAACGGCGTAAATATAGCCTATAGTTTCTAAGGGTGAGGGGGGAGGCACCGCGTTCCACCTCCAAATACTCCAGGTACTTTCGTACCAACTCGACGAGGTTTGTATTTTGGGCAGACATTTAAATTATAAACATAATAACTAATTGTGCGACAAAATACAATTGTCATTATTAGCCCGAAATCACGGCTAATATGCCCTCACCAAGTCGATTTTAAAGAGGGTATCTCCTTTGCGACGATCATCTGGTCATCTCATCTGTCACCCCGGACCGAGATCCGGGGTCTATACAAACAACTGGATCCCGTATCAAGTACGGGATGACACCAAATTCGGTTTCTATACGTCTCAATAAAACGGCTTTAAACGCTATAAAACAAGGGAAAGATAAATCCTGGATCAGGTCCGAGATCACACGAAGTCCAATAGTAACGATAAATATAAAAACACGCCCCCTATAACTCATCAGCCATACACGTCGCATAAGTTATCTTGTGCGACTCGGTAAAAGTTAGTGATTGTGGCGAAAAAGGCGGGGCCTTATGAAACTAAAGTGTTACCTTAAGGGAGTTTAAAGGACCTTAAAGGAAACTACAGGTCTACTCTGAGGCTTGGCTGTCTTATCAAACTATATCAGTCGTGAAAACTATCCACATTGGTCGTGAAACTAATGTCGCACACTATAGGATATAATAATTCCGTAACCTGCCGGCCCGCCCCCCTTCCCTGAAGTTTTACCGCCACCTAACTGAAAAAATAACACCCAAAAAAATTAATAAGGTAATTCTGACGTACTCGGTAATGGTTTGGGGAAAAAGCCGCCGTTCCATCGCCATCTGCCCCAGGCCAATAATGATATATGAGAGGGTGGCTATCGCCAAAGAATAAACCGTGGTCGTCAAAGGCCAAAAAAACAAAAGTATTGAGACTTCGAAAACAACCAGTGAGGAAAAAAGGGCGTATTTTAAAATCAGACGGTAATGGGACACGTCCATCACCGCGACCCAGTTATTGAGTGTGTAAATCACAAAAGAAAAAAAGGCGACCGTTAACGAGGCCAAAAAAACATTCATTCCCGAAGCCGAAATGAAATTGGCAAAGAGGAAAACCGTAAAGAGAGAGTAGACGAACCCAACACTTTTGGCCGATCTGGCCAAAGGAATGGTCCGAACCAAGGAAACAGCATAGATATTGCACACCAAAAACAAAATGTACATCCCTACCCCATAAAAAAGATACAAAGCCACGGCCACCACTAAACTGGTTGGCAACAGAAACCAAAACAAGCCCACACTAAAAGTAAAAAGAACCGGCAAAACCGACAACAAAACCGCCTCCCGAACGACAATGGCCTCCCTTAAGGCCCAAAGATAAACCGGTACGACGATTAAAGAAATCAAAAAAATGGAAACATACTTCAATAAACCAACCAAAAACTGAGGGGCCACCATCAAAACCACCAATATCAGGGAGCCAAAAACAAACTTCTGTCTTTTACTCATTCAGCGTCCATCTGTAAAGCCACGTCATCGGGGATATCGACATTGGTAAAGACATCCTGAACATCATCGTGGTCATCCAAGTTCTCAATAAAAGCCATAATTTTTTTGACCTTTTCGGGAGTAGTAACGGAAACGGTCGACTTGGGTTTCATAACCAAAGCAAACGACTTTACTTCAAAACTCAAAGAGATTAGGGTGTCCTTTACCTCAGCCACCTTTTGGGGAACGGTGTAAACTTCCAACTCTTCCCCCACATCTTCAACATCGACTACGCCTGGCACATCAATAATCCGCAGGGTCTGCTCTTCACCATTATCCACCTTCTTTATCACTACCTGCCCCAGTTGATCAAAGTTAAAAGCCACGGCCCCCGGCCCGGCCATATTCCCTCCCCCTTTTTCCAGCATGTTCTTAATTTCCTGAGACGTCCGATTTTTATTGTCTGTCGCGACCAAAATCATCAGGTTCACCCCATCCGGCCCAAACCCCTCATAGACCACTTCTTCGATATTTTTGACCTCGCTGGCCCGTTCGAGAATCCGGTCAATGTTAATCTTGGGCATATTGTCCGCCTTGGCCTGCTCAATGGAAAAACGCAGTTTGGAATTCATCTCCGGATCGGCATTACCACCGGATTTGATTGCGATAGCAATAGCCTTAGAGTGTTTGGAAAAAACCTTGCCCCTGGCCGAATCGTTGGCTTCCTTTTGTCTTTTAATAGTCGCAAAATGCGAATGTCCGCTCATTTAGGTAATTATACAACAATCTGATATAATCTTCACCATGAACCTGCCCGGTCTAGCCATCGATTTTGCTCTTGAAGCCAATTGGTGTGCCGCCATCAAGACCAATCGAACCATTCTTCGCCAAAACCCCCAAGACATCGATGCTTTGACCCGTCTCACCCGAGCCTTCTTGGAAACGGGCAACCTGAGGCAGGCCAAGAAAGCCCTCAAAACAGCTCTGGAAATTGACCCCGCCAATCCCATAGCCAAGAGACTGACCCAAAAAATGAAGGCCCCCTTCCAACCAACGGACAGAAAGGCGACTATTTGTGACACAGCCTTTATCGATAAAGGTCCCCTCACCCACACCTACCGGGTCGTGATTAACAAAAATACAGTCGAGGCCAAAAATATTTTGCCCGGAGAATACTTGATTCTTAACCTTCAAGGTTTTTGTATTTCCATACTCTCTTCAAAAGGAAAATTTTTGGGCCGTTTAAATGGGTACACCAGCCAAATGATAAAAAAACAAATCGGTAAAAAAACACCACCCGATGCGGTCGTTAAATCTCTTGACGAAAACATTATGGAGATTGTTCTTCTGCCTAAAAAGCACTGATCTAAAAGGTGTTCGCGTATTTCTCCCCAAACTCAAAGGTCAAACTGTCAGATTTATCAAACACCCTTTGACAATCGGGAAAGGTTGACCGGACCCAAGCAGACACCAAGCGTTTCGGGCCGGTAATTCGACAAACCAAATCGGCGTCCAAGTTGTCTTTTTTAATGTAAAAAACATTAAAGCCCAGGGACTCAATTAATTTCTGACTTTTTTCCAAAACTTCCGAATCGTAAGCCCTGTAAACAATGCTGGCCGAAAAATTGTTTGGCCCGGAAAAAATAGTGGATTTTACTTCCAAATAAAGATTGTCAGCCCCCTCCCCTGTAACGGACGAGAGGTTAATTACTTTCGTGTTTTTGGCATATTTAAGTCTCGCCAACACGAATTTCACACCGTCTATCGAAACCAACTGCACAGCTTTTGCGGGCAACAACAGATTATGCCTGATCGTTTCGGCCACCAAAGCCTCCCCCAGGTTCTCGTTTTTGGCCAAGCTGTAAATTGAACTTACTTTCCAACCCCCAAAACTCCGAGCTACGACAATTTCCATTTCCGGGTCAAAAGCTACCTGAACCATCTCTTTTGAAGTACCACCATAAAAATAAACAACCGGCAAGCCTTTTTCTTCAATTACGACTCCACAAGGGGGGGTTCTGCCAAACCAAAGAATGATTAAAACAACGATTAGTGCAAAGGGCAGGATCTTTTTCATGCTCGCAATTTATTTATCACTTCTTCAAGGTCGTGCGACAAAGGAGCCTCGAAAGTGATTTTTTTGCCGGTCGCGGGATGTGAAAAAGTAATTTTTTCGGCGTGTAAAAAGATTCGGTCGGTTAAACCAAAATCCTTTTTAACCATCTTTCGTTCGGCGTAAACTCTGTCTCCAACCAACGAATGACCCAAGTGGCGCAGGTGAACCCTAATCTGGTGTGTCCGGCCGGTTTTAGGATAACAAGCCACCAGCGTGTAAGCCCCGCCAATCACATCAAAGTTTTGCAAAACTTTATACCGGGTTACCGAAGCTCGACCTCCGGGAAATACACCAAACTTTCGGCGGTTGCCCGGATTTCTGGAAATCGGTTGGTCAATCTCTCCCCCGCCCGTTACTTTTCCATGAACCAAAGCCAAATATTGCTTTTCCACTCTCCTTTCCTTAAATTCACCCTGCAAAAAGAGAAAGGCTTTCTCATTTTTCGCCACCACCAATACCCCGCTGGTGTCTTTATCCAGGCGATGAACAATACCGCTTCGAAGCTCCCAGCTTTGGGCTAAAGGGTAATTAAAAGAATCAATTAACCACTTCTGAACAGTTGCGAGACCTCGGGATGAATCAGCAATATTAACTACCCAACCAGCTGGCTTATTGATAACCAACAGATCGTCGTCCTCAAAAATAACTTGGGGTGTTGGGATCACTTTTCTTTTTTCTTTTGGCAAGAAGTACACCTGATGGCTTCCGGAAAGACAACCAAACGGTCGGTGTCAATCATGTTGCCGCAAATCTCACACATGCCATACTTACCAATCTTGACTCTGGTCATCGCTTTTTTGGTTTGAACAATCATCCGGTCAATCTCGGTTTTAATAGCCGAAACCTGGGCGTGGCCGAATTGCTCATCGGCTTCAACGTCGGTCGCCGCATTGTCATTCACCCGATCGGTATCCAAAAACGGATCTTCGCGAGCAACCGTTCTCTTCCTTTTTTCCAGTTTAACCAGAGTCTTTTTCAAAAGCTCGGTGACAGGAGCCAAAACGGACTTTGGAAAACGAAATTGAGATTTTTGTTTTTTTATCACGATAGTTTGTTGGCTAACTTGTATACTAACACAAAATTGGCAAAAGCAAAAAGACCAAAAACCAAAGGAGCAAACCTGAAAGGAAAAACAGCCGGCAACATCAAAACCATTGAGCCCTTGACCAGAGATCTCAAACCCAATGCAGTCACCCCGGCAATTCCCACTCTACCCGATTTATACCAGTTAAACTTTTTGTAATTTTTGTTGACCAACCAAAAAACCACCAACGAAAATATCGACAAGCCCGCCTCCCAAAACAAGCGTTGATAGCTACCCCACAAAACGTCCATCAACCAAAAAGCCAAAAGCGTCCCCTCAACAATCTCCAATTTATTGGCCGAGCCCCTTTTAAACCAAAAACTGATCATAAAGTAACCCAAAAGGACAAAGACAATTTCCAAATAGAAAAAATTAGCGGGGTTGTTGATCCTGGTAGAAATAAAATAAAGGCCGGCCAGCAAGCCATACTGTGTCAGACCCAAAGAAAAAAGGCTTTCCTGATAGTAGTCCTCCTTGAGCTTGCGCCAAAAAACGAAAAGGTAAACCAGGCTAAGCAGAGGTAAGACAAACCACATACTTTGAATTATACCTCATTTATTGGTACACTTTACCAGACATGTTAGAAACACCTCACGTGGTGGTAGGTGCCGCCATCGCCGTCAAGGTTGGCCGACCCGAGCTGGCCATTCCCCTGGCTTTCATTAGCCATTTTGTCTTGGATCGAATTCCCCACTGGAACCCTTCTTTTTTCACCGAAACCAAAAAATACGGCCGACCGGCCAAAGCCAGCATCTATTTTTCGGTAGCCGAATCGTTTATCGCCCTCTTTTTGGGGCTTTTTATCGCTTACCGAATGCTCCCCAACTACGTTTTAGCCATAACGGTTATTGCCGCCAGTTTTGCCTCGGTCGCCTCTGACGTCGTTAAAATTCCCTTCTTTTTCTGGCATTCCAAAAACAAGTGGCTGTCTCGGTGGGTAGACTGGGAGAGATCAATTCAGGTAGAAACAGATAATGTGCTTTGGGGGGTAACCACTCAAATTATCGTCATCTTGGCCTCACTATACTGGATTTTTTAAAAAGGGACCTTATGAAGTTTTGGTTGCCCTTTCCACGTAGTTCCCGGTCCGAGTGTCAACCCGAATTGATTCTCCGTTATCAATAAACAATGGCACTTTGGTTCTCATTCCGTTTTCCAAAACCGCCTCCTTATACATATTGGAAACCGAATTACCCTTCACCCCAGGGGGGGTGTCTACCACCTTGAGAGTCACTTTGGGGGGGATATCTACCGAAAGAGGTCTCTCTACCCCATCGTCGGTCCAAAAGAGAATATCCACACCTTCCCCCTCTTTAATGTAGGGTAGTTCGTCAGTCAAGACCTTGACGGACACTTCCACCTGTTCATAACTGGTCGGATCCATAAAAGTGGCCACCACCCCGTCGTTGTACAGGTACTGCAGTTTCCGTTTGGAAGTAGTCACTTCATCCACCCGGATATTACTGCTCATGGTTTTGTCTTCGGTACCGCCATGAATCAAGTTTTTGACTGTTACTCTCACAATCGCTCCACCCCGCCCTACTTTAATCAGGTTATATTTGACCACCTTCCAAGGCTCACCGCCCGACAAAAAAGTCACCCCGTTTTTCAAATCCGTCGCGCTAACCATAAACCTATTTTACCTCAATACGTGATATAATACACGCAATGAGAGAAAACAAGACACAAGAGATATCCCCAAACTGGTTTATTGGTCACGGCACTCCCAAACGTGGCCTTACACGAGTCTTTTTTAATTTGAATCATCTAGAAAAAGGGGTTAATAGGCAAAATGCGTTGGTGATTTAGGTCTTTTTCCTCAAAAAGTAAAACGTCCAGAGAAGTGCATTGGCCACTTTTCTTCTGGATAGACCTCGGTGTCTCACGAGGGCTGGTTTCCTCTGACCAAACAGGCCTTCCAAGTGGTTGGTGTGGTGGACTGCGTTTGGGTATTCTAAAAAGACAAACATGTTGTCACCGGCATTGGCCACATGTTTCCAGGCTTGTCTCAAGTTTCGGTGGGTGTACCACCAGGACTTACCCAGGTGGCTTCTTTCATTGAGAGTTAGTTGATGATGAGCTTGCCAACGGCAAAAGATGAGCCACCAGAGGTGCGCTTCTTTCGTGGTTTTGATCTGAGTGAGTTTGGAAGACAGGGCCAAGAGTTCCTGACCAGCCAAGAGTTTTGGTCTCTTGGTCAAAAGGGTCTGGACCCTCATTTGAATGTGGACCAAACATCGTTGGTGTTGGGCTTCTGGAAACAGATGTTGATAGCCTAAAACCAAGCCTCTCCGGCCATCAGTGGTGTAACCTGTAACTGACAATCTCCTCAAGGGCTCCAGATGTTTGACTGTGTTTTCAAAGGACTCCCTGTCGTGGAAAGAAACAGCCAGTGGTTGGCTGACCCCAGTGGCCTTAGTCACAAACAAACAACCCCACCTTTTGAAATGGGTGGCATCAGTCATTAACCAACAAGGTTCAGAAATGGCCAAATTACCTTTTAAAGGTGGTGTATGCTCAAAGACACGTGATACCTTTCGTCTGATTGTATCCGGATGAACACCACGAGTTTTAGCCAGTTGGGAACATGTATCACCATCAATCAAATATCGTCTGACCAGCTCATACGGCAACCTTGGCTTTTCTCGGGTTCTGGTTACACCACAAACACGGCACCTCCACCTGGGAGTCCCGTTTCTGTGTTTGCCCCACCGCACCAATTTACACCGTTTGCAGGTCATCCATCCCTTTTACCAGATTGCAGGAGTTTGAAGGAGAAAACTCAAAGAGTCAATTTGGCCGAAAGGAGGAAATAAACAACTGATTTTACCAACGCAA
>DAIPJT010000062.1:0-2996 GCA_036770125.1 Patescibacteria group bacterium | reverse complement strand
TTAATGGTGGACCAAAGTTGAATTTGCATTTGGGATCAATTAAAATTAATCCCTCAATTTCATTTGTACTGATTTTTGTCCTGTTGCTGTTTTTTTTGGTTCTGACTCTGGCCCAGGTTCGGCGCCATTTTATGGATTGGTCGTTTAAAGGATCTTTTTATGGTTTTTTTCTGGGTTTTGTCTTGGCTATTTTAATTGAGGCCTTTTTTGTTTTAGGTCAAAAAGATATGTTAACTTCGTTTCTGAAGATTGAAAATTTACCGAAGCCGTTTTCAACCCTGATTGATAGTTTGAGAGAAGGAGCTATTCAACAACTATGCAAACAACTCTAAAGGACAACAAAGAAAAAGTAGCCTATTTAAAAACACTACTGATAACTTTAAAAAGTACGGTTGACACCGATGCCGACGAAGCTGAAATCAAAAAACTGGAGGGGGCTTCAACCGACCCGGATTTTTGGAATGATCCCATGGAGGCCAAAAACGTCATGCAGACGATTGCTTCCCTGAAAGATTCGGTTTCACAGATGGCCGAGTTTGAAGAAAATGTTAATTTAATTGTTGAGTTGGAAGAGAGTGGTCAATTGGATGACAGCTACCAAGGAGAATTGGATAATTTACTCAAAAAAGCGGAGGAGTTAAAGAAAAAATCATTATTATCGGGAATTTATGACAAGAAAAATGCCATTATGTCCATCAATGCCGGTCAGGGAGGAACGGAAGCCATGGATTGGGCGGGGATGCTTTATCGGATGTATTTGCGGTTTGCTGAAAAGAAGGGTTGGACGACTGAAACGGTAGATTATTCTCCCGGAGAGGAGGCGGGTATAAAAAGTGTGACCTTTAAAGTTTACGGCTCCTTTGTTTTTGGTTATCTGAAAGGTGAGACCGGCACCCACAGGCTGGTTCGCCAGTCTCCTTTTAACGCCGACAATCTGCGCCAGACCTCGTTTGCCCTGGTTGGGGTTTTGCCTGAGATTACCGAAAGTGATGCGCCTTCAATTGAGATCAAGGATATCGATTTGGACTGGCAGTTTTTTCACGCTTCTTCAAAGGGGGGTCAAAATGTGCAAAAGGTGTCCACAGCGGTTCGTTTAAAACACTTGCCGACCGGAATTACGGTGACGGCTCAGACAGAGAGGTTTCAGGAACAAAATCGCAAAATTGCCCTGGAGCTGTTGCGGGCCAAGTTGTGGATTTTGGAGGAAGAGAGGAAAAAGCATGAAGTGGGGGAGATTAAGGGTGAATATAAACCGGCTTCGTGGGGAAACCAAATTCGTTCGTATGTTTTGCACCCCTACAAAATGGTCAAGGATTTGCGAACCGGTGTCGAATCCGGTAACCCGACAGCCGTTTTGGACGGTGAGTTGGATGATTTTGTCAACGAAGAATTGACTCTTTCAATTTGATTTCAGTTTAGATATATTTAAAACATGGAAAACCAAACTCCCGGTCAAACTCCTCAGGCTCCAACTTCTCCGGTGCCCGTTCTCAAACCGGTAGTCAAGACGAATAGTAAAAAACAGAACCTGATTTTGTCTTTGATTGCCCTGGTGGTAGTCGGTTTGGGTGTTGGGGTGGCCTACTTAGTGGTTCGCCCCAGTTTTTACCAATCTCCCAAAACAGTGGCTTCTAAGCCCGGAGCTAAACAAGCCGGGATAACTGATGAAAAGGCTTTTCCTGATTCGGCGGAGGGTGTCTTAGAGGAGGGTGGCGTTGTTGGGGAAGGTACTCATCATTTAACTCGCGAGGGTGGCGTATCTCAAACCGTTTATTTAACCTCAACGGTTGTTAATCTGGATGACTTTGTCGGTAAAAAGGTCAAAGTTTTTGGCCAGACGATTTCAGCCAAGAAAGCCGGCTGGTTGATGGATGTAGGCTTGGTTAAAACCTCCGAGTAATCTTTTGGTGTGTTACAATGGTCTATGCTTTCCGTCAAAGGTATCAGTAAAAAGTACGGTGAAGTAGTGGCCCTGGACAACGTTTCCTTCAATTTGGATGACGGTGAAGTTTTGTTTATTACCGGTCCGTCCGGTTCCGGCAAGAGTACTCTGGTTAAGATTATTTCCACCGAAATCTTGCCTGACACAGGTGAAGTTTTATTTAACGACGTCAATATTGCGAAATTAAGTAACAAAGAAACGCTAAGTTACCGAAAAAATATTGGCGTGGTTTACCAGGATTTTAAAGTAGTGGGGGACAAGACGGTCAGGGAAAATCTGGAAGTGGTTTTAGCTGTTAAAAACGTGCCCCGTGAGGGCTGGGAAAAATTGGTGGCTGAAGTGTTGAATAAGGTAATGCTTTCGGGCAAGCAGAACCACTTTCCGGCCGAGCTCTCCGGTGGAGAATTGCAGAGAGTGGCCGTGGCTCGGGCAATTATTGGCGAGCCTAAACTGGTTTTGGCCGACGAACCTACAGGAAATTTGGATTGGGAAACAGGTTGGGAAGTAATTAAATTATTGATGGAGGCTAAGCCTCAGAAAACATCGGTAGTTATTACCTCTCACAACCGGGATTTAATTAAAAAGTCCAAACACAAGGTGATAGAATTAAAGGAAGGTAAGATTGTATGAGCCGATATTTTAAAGTTGCTTTATTAAACATTCGCCGTTCCCCCTTTCAGGCTCTTTTAGCCTTTACCGTTTTGTTTTTGACTTATTTTTTGACGACCTTGATTGTTTATCTCTCCTATGGCTCCAGCCGAATAGTGGAATACTTTGAAACCAGGCCCCAGGTGATTGCTTTTCTGAAAAAAGACATTAAAGAAATCGAAGTTACGGCTTTATTTGACCGTTTGAGTGAAGATACTAGGGTCCGAGACATCCGTTTTGTCAGCCGTGAGGAGGCTAAAAAAATCTATGAAGGGCGAACTCGCGACAACCCTTCACTGTCACAGCTGGTTAGCCCTTCCATTTTTCCGGAAAGTGTCGAATTTTCTTTGTATGACTTAAAGTCGGCTCAAGAAATGGTGACGGAAATCCGATCGGAAAAGATTAT
>DAIPJT010000061.1:0-3019 GCA_036770125.1 Patescibacteria group bacterium | reverse complement strand
GTTGGATAGTACAGTCATTATTTGTTGTGCGGCTCCTCTTTGGGTGATAACTAAATCAATGTCGTGTGTGCCCCGCCAATAAGTTGCGGCTTTCTGTCCCAGGACCGACAGAGCATGGTGAAAAACAGCTATTCCGCCAACAATAATGACATCGTGCGGATCAATATGAGCCTCGTTGGCAGCCCTAATAATTTGGCAATTTAACATATTGACCGTGTTCCATTGTATTGATGGTACCTTCTCTGTCCAAAGTGGTCTTTCCATAATATAACGTTGATGTTAAATCACTCTCACACTCGGCCCCATGGTAGGTTTGAGGAAGGCTTTAATAATCAGTTTTGCGTCAATAGCTGTCAAAATGGCTTCAATATTGGCCACCAACTCTTTGTCGTCAGCCGACAGTTTACCGGCAATGGTGTGAATGAGGGGGGCTTCTTTTTCGGTTTTCAAAGTCATTGAATTGCCTTCAAACTTTCTTGCCTGCGCAAGCAGGTTGGCCTTATTGTCACTTTTGATTAAAGTCCCGGTTTTGGGATTGGGCATCAAGCCTTTGGGTCCTAGGAGTTTGGCAAAAGGTACCAACTTGGGCATCATCTCGGCAGTGGCTAACAAAACGTCAAAATCAACCACACCCTTGGCCAATTTGGCCAGGGTTTTTTCATCAGCAATTTCAATTCGTTTCTGTTTGCCGGTCGAGAAGGGTAGGTTGACATTAGCCGTCAGGGGGTGCTTTTTGGTAGTCAGGTGCAACTCCAAAGTGCCGACGAATTTAGAGTAGGAAGTGGTTTTGCACAAAGCTACGGCTTCCGCGATTGTGTAAATTTTGCTTCTGTCCACTTTCGCGCGCATTTCTAAAATCTGTTTGCCACGCGTTTTTTGGGTTACTTTAGCATTTTCTTTTTTATCATTTGTCTTTTCGGCCTCAGGAGATTCAGTCTTTTTGATAGCCTTAGCCGCTTGCTTTTTTTTATATTTTTCCTCGCCGGACAAGCCCTTTTCGGTTTGGCCTTCGACGATAATGGTTTTAGTTTTGCCCATGGAAAAATTACAAATTACAAATTACAAATAAATACAAATTTTCAGATATTGGGTATTGGTTTATTTGTTTATTGGTGTTCATTGGTATTTATTTTACTGTTACTCCCATACTCCGAGCGGTGCCGGCGACAATCTTTTTGGCGGCTACCAAATCGGTAGTATTTAAATCATCCAGTTTGTCCTTGGCGATTTTTTCAATTTGGGCATCGGTCAAGGCCCCCACCATTTCTCTGGGCATATTGCCCGAGCCTTTAGCTAACCCCAACTCTTTTTTAATCATGTCTGAGACTGGGGCCTTTTTGATTTCAAAAGTGAAGGATCGATCCTCGTAGATGGTAATGACAGCCGGAACAACGTTACCTTTCAAGCTGGCTGTTTTGTCATTGTACTGTTTGACAAAATCCATAATGGCCACGCCGTGCTGGCCCAAAATTGGTCCCAGGGGTGGAGCGGGGGTGGCTTCACCGGCCTTGATGTTAACCTTGACGACAATTTTGATTTTTTTAGGTGCCATAGTTATATTTTCTGAACTTGCAATAAGTCCAACTCAACCGGGGTTTCCCGGCCAAAGATGGAAACATAAACTTCAACCTTGCCTTTTTCCTCGTCCAGTTTGTTAATGGCCCCCAGGGAACCGGCAAAAATGCCGTCGGTGATTTTGATGGCTTCGCCAACCGAAAACTTGGTTTTGAAACGCTTGGCGGGATTACTGATAAACTTCACAATATTGGCCACTTCGGTTTCCGAAAGGGGGGTGGGTTTATTGGCCACACCGACAAAACCGGTAATGCCGGGAGTAGTGCGGACCGTTAGCCAGGTGGCATCGTCCATCACCATTTTAACCAACAAGTACCCCGGGAAAATCTTTTCTTTGATGGTGGCTTTTTTGCCCCCGCGAATTACCACCCGATCCTGGGTGGGGACCATAATTTCAAAGACATTTTTCACAAAGCCCATGGCCTCGACCCTTTGTTTGAGGGTGGCGGCAATTCTAACCTCATGGCCGCTGGCCGTGTGGCAAACAAACCATTTAGCCAAGGGATTGGCTTCACTGTTGATAATTAAGTGATTGGCCGCCGGCATGATGTTATCGTTATCCATTTATTTAGTCAAAACAATTTTAATTAAATTAGTGAAAACCAGATCCAAACCTCCCAAAAACCCTCCAACTATGGCTGAAAAGGTAATGACAATTAGGGTCAGTCTGATAACCGTCTCCCGTTTTGGCCAAACAATTTTGGCCAATTCACCCCTGACTTCTGAAAGGAACTGTCGTATTTTACTCATGAGATTGACTTTTGGCAAGAACTACATCTGTTTGGCCCGTCTCCGAGCCAGCTTGTGCAGGAAAGCCAAGCGGTACTTTTTTTCCTTACGGAGCTGGGACTTTGGGACGTATTCCTTACGTTTCCGGGCCTCGTCAACGATGCCGGCGTCAAAAGTCCGCTTTTTGAAGCGGGCAATCAGCCGATCCTCGGATTCACCCGGTTTTTTAGTGACAACAATGGTCATAATAAATTAAAAATCGCCTCCTTTTTTACCCAGCATAGCTGGGCCTATCTTTGTATTTTACTTGATTTTGGTGGATTTAGGAATGGGGGGTTTAGACCATGGCCGGGAGCTGGCAGTGGTGTTCGACTCTGGTAACCCGCTTTTCTAATTCCAGATAGGAGTGGTCAAAAAAGCTGACAATAGTATCCTGACTATTTTTGACTTTGCGGATATCTTTTTTTACCTCGATCATGTCTTTTTGTAATCCAGCCACACTCCCTTTTACCTCGATCATGTCTTTTTGGAGGCCAGAAACGCTGGTTTTTACTGGTTTGAGTTCTTCTTGTACAACACCTCGTATTTGTTGAAGATCGTTTTGAGTGAGCATGTATCCAATATATTTCTTTTACCCCAAATTTTCAAGATGGAAATGACCTCCAAGTTTTCAAGGCCTCGCCTTTGCAATCAACATTTTTTAGCTTTAAAAGGG
>DAIPJT010000004.1:0-18213 GCA_036770125.1 Patescibacteria group bacterium | reverse complement strand
AATAGTCCCAAATGGATCAGGTGGGTGAGGTAAAGGCTAAGACGGATATTGTGGCGTTGATTTCTGAATATTTACCCCTCAAGCGGGCTGGCCGGCACTGGCGGGCCAACTGCCCCTTTCATGAAGAAAAGTCTCCATCGTTCATGGTTTCGCCGGAACTTCAGATTTTCAAATGCTTTGGTTGTGGAAAAAGTGGTGATTGTATCTCCTTTTTGATGGAGCGGGAAAACATGGAGTTTTACGAAGCCCTCAAACTATTGGCTGATAAAGCCGGAGTGAAATTGACCCCTCGAAATCCCAAAGAAGAATCGGTCAAAGAAATTATTGGTCGGATTAATGAGATTATCAAAAATTACTACCACTATGTTTTGCTTAAACACCCCCAAGGCAGTAAGGCTCTGAAATATTTACTGGAAGAGCGGGGTTTAAAAAAAGATGCTTTAGATAAGTTTGAGATTGGCTTTGCCCCCAAGGTTTCCAGATCTATAGTTACCACTTTGACGGGCAAGTTCAAGTTTACCCCCAAAGACTTAATTGCCACCGGAACTATGTATCCACGAGGGAATGAACTGATTGACCGTTTTGCCGGCCGGGTGATTTTTCCTTTAATGGATCATCGGGGTAAAACGATTGGCTTTGCCGGTCGCCTCTTGCCCTGGGAGGACAACGGGACGAGTGGCAAATACATCAACTCGCCCGAAACTCCGCTTTATCACAAGTCGGCTAACTTGTATGGTTTAAACTTTACCCGCGAGGAAATCAAACACAAAAAGTTTGCCGTGGTGGTCGAAGGGGAGCTCGATGCCATCAGTAGTTATCTGGCAGGGGTAACCAACATAGTGGCCATTAAGGGGACGGCCATCACTCGTGAACACGCCCAGCTTTTGAAGCGCTTTACCGACAAAATTGTTTTTTTCTTGGATTCTGACGCGGCCGGGGATATGGCCACCAAACGGGGAATTGTAGAAGCTTATAAAAGCGGTTTGCAGATTTCGGTGGCCCAGCTAGCCTCTTTTAAAGATCCGGATGAAGCGGCCCGGAAAAACCCCACCCTTTTGCACCAGAGCATTGATGAAGCCAAAAATGTCTGGGATTATTTTTTGGAGACGGCTTTCTCCAAATTCGATTCAAAAACAGCGGAGGGTAAGCTGGCTCTTTCAAAAGAACTCGTACCCATCATCGCTTCCATCCCCGACAAAATCTTGGCTGCCCATTATGCCGAGCTGTTTGCCAAAAAATTGGGAGTGCCGGCCGCCTCTGTTTATCAAGAGTTGGACAAGACGACCCCGTTTGTAGAAATGCCCCCCGAAGGGGTGACCCCTGTGGCCAAAAAAGAGGAAACCAACCTCAAAGAAAACTGGTTAATGACTTTGGCTTTGTTTTTTGATCACGGTTTTTTCGCCGACACCCAAAACGGCCAGTTTTTTACGACAAATGTTACCAAACGTCTGTTTGAGGAGTTGTCCAAATTTGATTTGACCAAGATCAAATTTCAGGAAATTAGAGAACAATTACCAGCCGAATTACGAGAACTTTTTTCTGATTTAGTTCTGGCAGATGTTGCAGATTTGGAGGGAAAGTATAAGACCGAAATGGATAAAAAGAAAAAGGAGATAAAAGTGGCCATATTCAAAAACGAAAAGGAGAAAATTCAGATTGAGATTGCTGACAAGGAACCACGGGGGGAAGATGTGTCGGAACTAAAACAAAAATTTGCCGATTTAGCTAAAAAAAGCCGTCTTGTTGAAGAAAACTGATATTGTTGTATAATTTGAACTTGTAACCCCAATAATAATGTTTTTGTCATAAATGATCAGAAAAGAAGTCACCGATTTAATCAAGCGCGGCCGAGACCAAGGCTTTATCACCCAGGAGGACGTTTTGGAAGCTTTTCCCGATGCCGAAAATCGAGTTCCCGAGCTGGACAACCTTTACCTGACTCTTTTGGCTGAGGGGATTGACGTTTTTGAAACCACGACCGGTGAGGATGAAACCGTTTCCGATAAAAGTAAGGAGAGATTGGAAGCTGAAATTGAACTGCTGGCCAGGCTTGAGGGGTCGGAATCGACCGATCCGGTTCGCCAGTATTTGCGGGAAATCGGCCGGGTGAGTTTGTTGTCGGCTGAAGACGAGATTGAACTGGCCAAACAATATGAGAAGGGTAACCGTCGGGGTAAAGACAAACTAACCGAAAGCAACTTGCGACTGGTAGTTTCCATTGCCAAAAAACACATTGGCCGGGGGCTGTCGCTTCTTGATTTAATTCAGGAAGGTAATCAGGGTCTAATTCGGGCTGTCGAGAAATATGATTGGAGAAAAGGTTTTAAATTTTCCACTTACGCCACCTGGTGGATCAGGCAGGCCATTACCCGGGCCATTGCCGATCAGGCCAGAACCATCCGAATTCCGGTTCATATGGTAGAGACGATTAACAAGCTTTACCGCACTTCGCGCCGCCTGATGCAGGAATTGGGCCGGGAACCGACCCATGAAGAGATTGGGGATGAATTGGGGTTGGATGCCGACCGAGTGCGGGAGATCTTCAAGTTGTCTCAGGATACAACCAGTTTGGAAGCCCCGGTTGGAGAAGATCAGGAAAGCTTTCTGGGAGATTTTATACCTGATGAAACACAAATGTCCCCGGTGGACGCGGCTAGCAAACAATTGCTCCGTGACCACTTGGAAGAGGTCCTAACGACCCTTTCGGAGCGGGAAGCCAAGGTGGTACGCCTGAGGTTTGGCTTAGACGGGGATGAGCACATGACACTGGAGGAAGTGGGCAAGGTTTTTGGTGTCACTCGGGAACGGATCCGTCAAATTGAAGCCAAAGCCCTGCGCAAATTAAAACACCCCTCCAGAAGAAAAAAACTACAAGACTACTTGGATTGAGGAAGCCCGTTCACAATTTTAGTTTTTCCAAACACTCCCATTTTGAGTAGTGCCTGGTCATTGGTTAGAAAATATTCACAGTCAGCTTCAGTTGCTGAGCAGAGTTGAAGATTATCCTCCAGATCATCAGTAGGGCCCTTAAGAGCGGCTTCCAACACACGGCCAGTTAGAGGAACCGGATGAATTTGGGTAAGCAGTTTTTCTAGAGTGGAACTGGGTATTTTGACTTTGAAAACATAACAAAGAATATGAATTGAAAGCGGTGAAAGATATAGTATGTGATAACCTAACTTTTGACTACGATGGGCAGACTGTCGTAGGCCGACAGTTTCGATAATATAGTTTGAATCAAGGAAGACTTTGGCCATGGCGTTTTTTTAGATATTGGTCGTATTTTTTCATTAAAGGGCCATACAACATTTTTTTGTTGGGCTCAAAGGCCTTTAGTGTTTGGGCTAAAATTTCAGGATTAGCAGGAGTGTGAGTAGAATTATCACTGGGTATCATGACTCCTATGATTTGAGAACGATGAATCAAATTAACCTCTTTTCCGGCCAAAAGCATAGCTATCAGATTGGTAGTTTTGGTTCTCAACTCTGTTGTGGTAATCAAATTCATATGTATTTGAATATATACTTGAATATATATATTGTCAAGAGGCTATTTCCCACTTATATTTTTAGCCTCATACTATAACTGCATCATTTTTTTGTGCCTCCAAGGAGAGACCTTGGAGGCATGATGAACTATAGGGATTTTAAATAATCGATAATGGGGGTGTCACCGGTAAAACACCGGCTGTCCGGGGTAATCAAAACCGGCACGCCCATTTCTTCAGGGGTAAAATTGCAGAGCTTGACCCGTTCATTGAACTGTCGGGCGTTTTTAGAGTTGTACCAGACTTCAAACTTGTCCATTTTGACTGTGTCTTTTTTGTCCCAGGTGTCCATGAATTCAGCGACAACCTTGCAGTGCGGGCAACCGTTACCCCAGTAATACTCCAAGTTGGTAATTGGGGGAAGGGTAGACGGACGGGTAAACAAAAAAGCCCCGCCAATCAAAATAACTAAGGTGGCAGTTACAGCCAGAATGACAGTTTTATTCATGCAACATATTATCATATCTGATATGATGTTTTTTGTGAACAAAGATTTAGCTCTCAAGAGATTTGGCAAAATGGGTCGAGGGGTGGTGGCCTTGAAAGATTTTAAGGCGGGGGATCTAATTGAGGTTTGTCCCACGATTGTCGTCAACTCCAAAGAGCGTAAACACTGCGAAAAAACGATTTTGAATTATTACATTTATCCGTGGCGAAGCACCCGCACCGGCTCGATTGTTTTGGGATACGGTTCCATTTACAACCACTCATTTAATCCCAACGCCGACTGGAAACAGGATTTTAGAAGCCAGGTGATGACCTACAGAGCTCTGAGGGATATTAAAGCCGGCGAGGAGATTACCGTTAACTACAACGGTGAACCCGATGACATGACCCCAGTGGACTGGTTAACCGAAGAAAATCAGGCCTGAGACAATCGCCAGGGTAGTGTAAAGAAGACACGGTCCAATAACTTTTTTGACGACAGTCATCTCCTGATTTTTTAAGTTGACCACTACCAGAGCCGGGAGAATGTCAGCCAGAGAAATCATATTGCCGGCAGCTCCACCCACCAACAACAAAGACAGAGCCACAATCGAATTTAAGTTGCCCGATTGGGCTGTTTTTTCCACCATGCCCGAAAACATAACGTTGGCCAAAGTGGCCGAGCCGGTGACAAAACTGCCCAAAACACCCAAGAAAGGAGCAAAGATATATAAAGTTTTCTCACTCATGTTTTGAGCCAAAAGAGTCAGGTATGAAGGTAACAAGTGGCTGTTTTGACCGGAGACAATCATCATTTGAACGGTGGCAGAGATGGGAAAAATCACCATCAAAGGTTCAATGGCTTTTTTGGCACTTTGAAGGAGACTTTTGGCTTTAATCGGTGATTTAATAAACCACCAATTGGTTAATAAGCCAGCTAGGATAAAAGAAAATCCGGGGTTATTAATTACCAACCCGGCATCTCTAAGGGCAAATTTACCCAGGATTAAAAAGAAAATTAACAACACGTAAGGGGCAATGGCGGTCAGAAGGGTGCGGTCAACCTTAATGGCCTCTTTGTTTTTCAAAAGGAGAATAGTCAAAAGTAAAGCTAAGACCGGGCCCAAGATGGAAGGAATCTCCCCACCCAAGGCTGTGGCAAAGTAGGAAAAACCCAAAACCGAGAAACCGGAAAACAGGGTAAAGGGTAAAAGTCGCCAAACAGCCTTTCTGTCCCAAAGCCAAATCATGGCGGTGGGGACGAAAAACCCTACCAAATTTAACAAACCGGCCATAGGGATAACCCCGGTTGAATTAACGGTGGCCATTCCCACCCTAATGGGTGTGCCGGCGGCACCGAAAATCACAGCTGAACTATTGCCCAACATAGCCACCGCTACCGCGGTCAAAGGAGAAAGGCCCATGGAGATTAAAAGTGGGGTAGCTACGACTGGGGGGGTGCCAAAACCGGCTGTTCCCTCCAGAAAACTTTCCAAGAACCAGGCAATAAAGATAATTTGGACACCCTTGTTGGTAGAAAAATGTGATAGATAATGAACAATGGTGGTAATAGCCCCCAATTTCTTGGTAATAGCCAAGAAATATAAAGCGCCGAAAACAATAAAAAAGATGTCTAAAGCGACAAAGAAACCTTTGATAACAGCCGAGACGGATATCGGTAAATAAACACCCCAGACCCCAAAGAGTAGAATGGCTACCAGTGCCAAAAAGATCCAGGAAGCATAAAGCAGTCTGGTTTTGGCTAAAAGAAGGATGATAAAAAGTAAAAAGGGCAGAAGGGTCAAAAAGGTCATCCTATTTAATATATACCAGCCAAAAAACAATGGCTAGAGCTATACGGTAGAAGGCAAAAAGACGAAAGGAGTGAGTTTGGACAAAACCAATAAGCCATTTAACGGTTGTTAAAGCCGACAAGAAGGCAACAACAAATCCAACCGAGAGCATTGAATACTCTTGCGGCCCAAATAAAAAACCGGTTTTTATGAGGTCGTAACCGGTGGCGGCCAGCATGGTTGGGATGGCCAAAAGGAAAGAAAACTCGGTGGCCGTTTTCTTGTTTAACCCCACTGCCAATCCGCCAAAGATGGTAGCTAGGGCTCGGGAAACGCCGGGTATGACGGAAAGTGATTGCACGGCGCCAATAATTATGGCTTGGGCGGGTGAAATTTCAGCCAACGAATTGGTTTTTGGGTCGGAATGGTCAAAGAATTTTTCCCAAATCAGGATAACTATACCTCCCAAAAACAGTGACCAAACAACCAGGGTGGAATTGCCCAAAAACGAACTTTTTACCAAGGGATAAACCAGAAAACCTATCAGACCGGTGGGTAAAAAAGCCAAAATGAGTTTCCACCAGAGCTTGGTGTTAATCAGAAGTCGATGGAAATAAAGAACAACGACAGCCAAAATGGCTCCCAACTGGATGGCAATTTCAAAGCTTTTGACAAATTCAGTCGGTAAGAG
The DNA here is from genome assembly GCA_036770125.1 of Patescibacteria group bacterium. GTDB lineage: Bacteria > Patescibacteriota > Microgenomatia > UBA8517 > UBA8517 > DAIPJT01. The sequence goes on along the minus strand of DAIPJT010000004.1, from coordinate 11,756 downwards.
GCCCAAGAGTTGGCCGGTTAAAATCAAGTGGCCGGTGGAGGAGATGGGTAAAAACTCGGTTATTCCTTCAACCAGAGACAAGATAACCGTCTGTAAATAATTCACCCCTATATATTACTACAAAGGGTGGTATACTGCTTCAATGGGTAGTTTTAGAAGTGGTGGGGGAGGCTTTTCCGCCAAAGGCGGACCAGCCTCTGGCTGGGGCAACCGAGATGACAGAGGCTTTTCTGGTGGTGGTTTTCGTCGTGGTGGGGGAGGCTTTTCCGCCAAAGGCGGACCAGCCTCTGGCTGGGGCAACCGAGATGATCGCCAGATGTTTGACGCGGTTTGCGACAACTGTGGTAAGCCTTGCAAAGTTCCTTTTCAACCAACCCAAGGCAAACCGGTTTATTGTAGTCAGTGTTTTGAAGATAAAGGTGGTGGAACAGATCGTGGAGATCGGGGTGGACGACGGGACAGCCGGCCCAGTAACGGTGGCGGGGACCAGTACAAAGCTCAGTTTGAAGCTTTAAATACTAAGCTGGATAAGCTAATCGCCATTTTGACTCCCAAGGTCGAAGAAGCAAAACCGGTAGTAGTCAAAAAGATTGCCAAAAAGAAAGTTGCTGTCAAAAAAGAAGCTTCAGTCAAAGAAGGTTAAAGCCACACCTTTTTTACCCGCCCTCCCTGTTCTTCCAATACGATGAATATAGTCTTCATAAGTTTGTGGCAAATCATAGTTAATCACATGGGTGACGTTATCAATGTCTAAACCTCGGGAAGCCACATCGGTGGCTACTAAGACCTGAATGCGGTCAGTCTTGAACATTTCAATAGCTCTTTGCCTTTGGCTTTGAGACTTGTTGCCATGCAGGGCCGTTACCTGCACCCCTTTCCGAGAAAGTTCGATAGAAAGCTTTTCCATGCTCCATTTGGTTCGGCCAAAAACCAAGACCTTCTGGAAAGCCCGATCGAGCAAAAGATCGTTTAAGACCTCCATTTTGTTGCGGCCGTTAAGTTTGATGACGTCTTGGTCGACATTGGCGGAAAAAGGCTGGTTTTTGATGGCAATGGAAACCGGATTGTGTAAAAATTCCTGCATGATACCAACAACCTTAGCCGGCATTGTCGCCGAAAAAAATAGGGAATGTCTCACGCGAGGTAGCCGAGACACAATGTATTTAACATCGTAAATAAAACCCATGTCCAACATCCGGTCGACTTCGTCCAAAACAATCGACTGGTAATCGTCAAAATATAGCCGTCTTTGGTCCTCCAAATCCTTCAACCGGCCCGGCGTGCCAATGACAAAGTTTGGAGCATAAGACAGATCTCTGATTTGGGGGCCGATGCCTACTCCACCAATACATAAAACGGAATAAAGCCCCAAGTTTTGGGTAAAAACACGCAATTCGTTTTGAATCTGAACTGCCAATTCACGGGTGGGGGTAACGATTAAAACTTTTTCTTTTTTGTTTTTTAAAACCTTATCAATTAAAGGCACCAAAAAGGCGGCCGTTTTACCGGTGCCGGTATTGGCACAGCCCACGACGTCTCGGCCCTCCAGTAAAACCGGAATGGCTTCATCCTGAATAGGGGTCGGGGTAGTGTAACCTTTGGCGACAATATTTTGCTTGAGACGGGTATCAATAGCAAAGTCGGCAAACTGGTGTTTGGGGCAAAAAGCCTCTGTTTCGACCACTTCCGCTTTTCTGACAAACATCATTGGGTTATAACTCGGTTCCCGACGGGCACGACGGAAATATCGAGCACCCCCGGTTCGATTGCCACCTCCAAAACGCCCTTGACGATTATTTTGATAATACATTGGGTTGGATCAAGAGAACAAAACTGCCCAAAAAAGAAGGTAGGTCTGAATATGGAGAAAAGATACTATTAAATAAAAACTAGGGGTACCTTAATCTAACAAACTCAAATTACACTCAGGATCAAGCAGTTTTACTCTCTCGACCTTCTAGGAGTGTACCATGATTTGGGGTTTTGTCAAGGTTTTCGGCCATTTCGATGAAATGGAGCTGGTCGGAACGGAGCTTAGGTAGGCTGTCAAAAGGGAAAAACTGGGCCTCTTTGACTTCATTTGAAGCCTTAAATTGTCCCCCGATGTACTTGCCGGCGTAAGTAATGTCGATTCGGGCCGACTCTCGGTCGGTTCTTAATTTGAGCCGTTGGTCGGCACTGACTACCAAGCCCGATTCCTCTTCAATCTCCCGCTCCAAGGCTTCCTTGGGATGTTCTTTGGCTTTGATGTAACCCCCAGGCAGGCTCCAAGAATGGAGGTTGCGGTAGGTGTGTCGAAACAAAAGAACCCGGTCTTGGTCGTCAAAGATGACCCCGGTAACGCCAATCAAAAATTGGTCATTCACCCGCCTCATGAAAAACAACTGCCAGTTGGTGGGCAGCCTCAAAAATTTCCAGATTTTTAAAAGTAGTTCCATGGGGTTTTAGATGGTATTATCAAATCGAATCCTCGTCAAACTCACCGGTTTTGGTTTTAAGACGGGTGTTTTCCAACTCCAACTTGTGGGCTTCTTTGGTAATTTCAGTCAACTCCCTTTTGAGAACGCCGATCTCGTCTTTGTGTTCGCTGATAATCAAGCTGTCGGCTAGGGTCTTGAGTATGTGCACCAGAGAAGAAATAAACAAACCGACCAAAAGAGGAACCAAAACGACAAGATAAACGGGAATGTTGGGCAAAGAATAATTACCCAGGTTTATTGAAATCGAACCCGTGTTTTGGGTGGCAAAGACAGCAAAAACGATACCTAAAACGACCGTGATGACAAGCATTAACATATTCACATTAATTATACACCATAGAGCCCTGGGGATTTTTCAGATACTTGTCAAAAAAATCCACCGATCGTTGCAAAGCCAAAACTGAGGGTTGTCTTCAAGACCCCCATACTCATTAATCAGACCCCGTCGCCTTGGTCGTCTGGCTTCCTGTTCCCTTTGGGATGGAGTAAAAGCTCTGGTGGAATTCGGACGGTGCCAGTTGTTGGCCAAGTCCGGGTAGGAAGCTGTGACACCCGCCCAAATTACTCCGGTCTCCCTTCAGAGTTGCCGTGACCACGATAGTCGGGCTTGAAAACAACGTATCCATTTCGGGAAAAAGCGTCGGTGTAGGCCACGTATTTTTCGGTGGTTCGGTATTGCTCGGGCTGAATATAGCCGTGATTGAAGATAATCGCCGGCCAACCACCTTGAGGTTTTTGGCTTTGAGGAACGGTCAAAAGGGCGTAAATTTTTAAGCCGTCCGACCGGAAGGAGGCAAGGTAGCGGTCATAGTTTGCTCCGGCGGGAAGGGTTTGTTCGATGACGATTTCGCTTCCCGGGTATTCCTGTTGCCGCATATACTCAATTGATAGGGGACTGGGTTCATCGGCCGGTCCACCCTGGTTTAGATTGTCTGTCGCAGGACCGGCCAGACCGGTGGCCAAGATCAGTAGGCTGTTTGCAATGGAGTTTTCAGTAAGACAGATTACAGTTTTTAATAATCTCTTTTAGATTTAAACAAGAGTAATTTAAAAGCTTTGTTTACAAAAAAGGACTTTCTGTGGAATGTCTATTGCCCTACGTCAAGACTTCGGAATACCAGAGCATGCCATTACGTAGTCTTGGCGAAGCATGGCTCCGTGTTCCTAGTTTCGCATCTGATTTTACAGAAAACGCACAATTTCTGCCTCTAAACTTTTTTTAAAGTCACGGATAACCCCCCAATGGCTTTTTGGTAAGAATTGTTTTAATTCCAATTCAAAATCAATCTGACTCTCTTTGAGTCTTACCAACGCCTCATTAAGTAATTTTTTCTGTCCAAAGCTAATGAGGTTAGATCTAATAAGAAAATAGAGGTCATAAAAATCACGTGGTTTTGTGCGTGTTAATAAGGCTTCCATCTTTTCGGTTGTTAATCGTGATCTTTCTAGAATGGAGACTGGAAACGGCGGTAGATAATTTCCAACGATTATTACCACTTCACCAACATCTGTCGGTTTACGTTTTGAAAACTGTAACAAAATTTCAATTTTTTCATCATTAAAACTGAAATCTAACCTTGATAAATATCCACCACTGGTTTCTTTCGCTTCCAAGATTTTAGTCTTAATTCCCTCATACTCGATTTCCTGAAGTGTTTTGATTATAAGGTTTTCAACTGTTTTAGGATTATAGTCTTTAAGGGAAAAATCAAGATCTTCAGAAAAACGAGGACTGTTAAAAGCTAGACGCAAGGCTGTTCCACCCTTGAAGAAACAGCCATCCGCTTCTTTTTGTTGGTAGAAATAAGCTAAAAAAAGATGTTGTAGATACTCTCGACGAATATTTTGTTGGGTTGTTTGCAACTTAATATTTAACAGATTTAGCTCTTCAGTGGAAATCATATGATTGTTTTAAGCAAATTTTCTAGCAACCGATTTTTGTAGAGCTTGGAATATTTATTGATTTTATCAATGTTTGTCTTGCCTTTAATCAAATCAAAAAGACGGTCATTAACCGGTGTTTTTTTTAAGACAACGAAATATGCATAGTCAACCAGAGCTTTTTCCAGATCGGCCATCAAAAAAGAGCGATTAGATTTTTTAATAAGTGTGTAACCCGTAAATGCTTCTTTTTTAATGGTTCTGTAAGAGTAGTTGCTATTTTCTACTTCGAATAGTCTGGTTGATTTAGTAGTGGCCGAAGTAATGGTATAGACCATTTCAGGCAATACCCCATGATAAGCCAAGGCATATTCAAAGGAAAGATACGAAGGTCTATATAAAGCATTAGCGATTTCTTCTTCGCTGGGGGGGTTGGCTTTAAGAAAATAAAGCCCTTTTTTTAACCGGCCAAACAGATTGTTTTTGGTTTGAGTTTCCAAAAAATACTTGGTAGATACTCGGCTTGAGTTATATGCAAAACTGAACATTTGAGGAGTAAAGATGCGAATATTCTGTTTTAAGAGCTCTCCACTGACTACAATCGGTTTCAGAAAAGTAGACATTTTTATACTTATCTGAAAGCAGTATAGGAGTAGGTCTAGTGTCTGTCAAGAGGTGTTTTTGAGGTTTTCCTTTTAAGAGATAAGTACGCCCCGAAAGAACAGAAAGAAAAACAATCTACTATCTTTCCATGTAGTAATAATATCTCTGTTTAATCGGGTCAAAACGATCAAAGATATAGCCTAATTTTTCTGTAATATGTCTTGATCTTTGATTATCTGCTTCAATATATAACTCGATCCGCTTAAGCCCCATCTTTTCAAAGGCAAATTTGTTCGACTTCTCAATGGCAGCTTTTCCAAAACCTTGATTTTGATATTTAGGATCTATTAGTGTTCCCCTACTTGCTTTTGCGTTGTCTTTATCCCATTCATAAAAATTAACAAAGCCTACCATATTGCCATCTTTTTGATTTTGAACCATCAAAATCACTCGTGTCGGATCTTCGGTCCACGGTTTAATATCTTCAACCTTAAAAGTTGGCATACCCCAACCGTGCATAAGATCTTCGCTTGTTAACCATTTTTCCAAGAGACCGGTGTGTGTTTGGGGCGAGTAAGGAACTAACGAAACCTTTTGCATTAACGAATTATATCAAACCTTCTAGTACCCGTCTTAGAGGGAAGCGTACAAAGCTTAATTTTGAAAGTAATTATCTAAAACAAATTTAAATTGATTGACGATAATTCGCTTTAGATGGTAAAGATTATTGGTTTCATAAAAGAGTAAAATAGCTTTGAGATACTCAACCTCATCTAGATTGCGGTATGAAAGCGGGAAAAAATCATAGGCTATTAATAATGCGTTTGAGAGCGCTCTGCTAGTTCTTTTGTTTCCGTCAACGAACGGTTGAATGTAGGAAATCAAGGCTAGTGACAATAGGGCTTTAGCCAACGGAAACTTTGTGAGATTAATTATTTTTACGGCTTCGTCTAAGGCGTTTTTTAATTCACCTGTTTTGTTTAATGGCACAAAATCTGTGCCAGTAATAGCCACCTGGTTTCGTCTAATTCCCGGATTAATTTCTAGATCCTTTGTCAGGATCTCGTGGAGATTAATAATTTTGCCAGTGGAAAGAGCCTTAAATTCACCTGGGTTTTCTAGGATATAATCCACCGCCTTTTTGTGGTTTAAAATCATAGTTGCCTCGTATTTTGTCCTGCCATATGCTTCTTTCATTTGTTTAATTAGGACTTCCGTTTCCAGTAGGGAATAGGCATTGCCTTCAATTCTGGAAGACTTCCAAGCAAACTCAACCGTAAATCGCTCAATTTCTCTTTTGAAGATACTTGGGTCTAAAACCTTTCTTTTGAAACTAAGCGTAATGTTCTGTTTCTCTAAATCTTTAACTTCTTGGTCGGTGAAAACATTTTCTAAAAGATCAAAAACTGTCGGGTTAAACGGTTTAGGGCCAGCCTTTCTTGTCTTTGAACCTTCTCTGAAATATTCTTCCAGGTCGACTGGTTTGGTTGTCTGATTGGTTTTGGAAAGGTAAGCTGTGGCCTTTCCGTGTCCTTGTGTGGCCACTACACCCAATTTGATTAATATCTCCAAATCTCTCATCAGAGTGGCTTTTGATATATGGTAAACAGGTTTAATGCCTTCCAGTATCTGTTCTCTCGCTTTGGGTTCAGTGTTTAGAACGTTTAGGATTGCCAACTGTCTGAAAGTTAAATTCGTATCATTCATACCCTTTAATCGTCTCAAAATGAGACGTATTTGTCAATATCATGAGGTGTATTATGCATGGATTTTTTTAATGACTGTTTCTTGGGGAAGGTGGCTGATCAAGGCCTTTTCAACCAAAGCGGTTAAAGTTAATTCTTCAAGGACGGCTTGAGCCCTGGCGTATAAAGACTTGATTGAGGCAATCCTTTTGGAATTTTAAATTATTTATCTTTTAAAGCCAAATCAATTCCATCAAAGTAATTAGTCAAATTAATCATTTGACTTTTATTGGGAAGAGGGAAAATCTGTTGAATTTTTCCTTTTGTTGACTTTATTTCTATCGTTACATAGTTTTTCTTATAATCTTCCACCACCAAATCTATTTCTTTACCTCCATATTCCCGATAGAAGTACATATTTACTTTTGAGTTTCGAATTCGTTTATATTTTTCTATTTCAGAAATAATAAAATTTTCGAGAACACCACCTTTGTCTTGGCGCATGTCTAAATCCCTAAAATCTTGGATTAAGATATTTCGAATTCCTAAATCGTAAAAATAAAGTTTTCGATTTTCTGAAACAGCCTTCCTTACGTTCGATTTAAAAGACGGCAGAGGAATAAGAATGTAGTTTTTAATAAAAATTTCAATGTAATCAGCTACAGTTGAATGGCTAGCACCAAGCGAGTTGGCAATCTCTCGAGTAGACACTTCAGACCCCAACCGTAGCGCAATTTTTGTCAGTATATCCTTTGCCAATTTTGTGTTTTTCAAATTGTAGATATCGATTATATCTTTGAGAACGTATGCATCGAGAATGTGCTGAAGCAGGTCAATTTTTTCTTTTTCTTGCTGTTTGCCGGTTAAATAGACTTCAGGGTATGATCCAAATATTTGATTTTTTTTTGCTATGGCTTGGAAGTAATTATTTAAATCTGACTTTTTTGGTCTTTCATCTTCATAAATTTCATAAATCGATAAGGGTAAACAATAAACTTCATAAAACCTTCCCGCTAATGTATCAAAAGTTTTTGATGATTTCTGGCGTAGTTCTGAACTACCTGTGGCGATTATCTTTACTTTGAATTCATCATAGAGAATCTTTAAGACGACAGTGGCTTCAGGATAGTTCTGGATCTCGTCTATTAATATCACTTTGTTTTCCCTGACAAGAGCCCCTAGCACATCACGTTGAGCAACAAATTTTTCCCTATCTGACTGTAAATCAAAATTGAATTTTGTGACTCCGAGCTGTTTTGATAATTTGTTTATTAAGGTAGTTTTTCCAGAACGTCTCGGACCCCAAACGAAGATAATTTTGTGATCTGAACCCTCAAGATACCGATTAATTGTCTTTTCAATAGCTCTTTTAATCATTGGGTTAACCTCTATTTTAATAGCATTTTGGAGCTTGTCAAGCCACATTTTGGTACTAATTTGGAGCTTGCCCAGCTTTCTCAATTTCCCGCAGTTGTCAAAGCAATGCCGAGCCTTTCTGAAACTTTGTGCAATGGTTACCACCTCGGCCAGACTTGGTTTTTGTGGTAGACCCCGTAATTGTAGGCTTTTTTATAACACCATCCATATTTGAAGTATGCCAGGCTTCAGAATCAGAAAGAATCTGTCTTTGGAATGATTGATGAAAGGGAAGTGACGACACGGAAATAGATTGCTTGCCGAAGTGCTCCACTTGTTGAAAATGGAGAGAACCTGTCCCATCCAAAGTGATAGTTTATTTAGCTTCTCTTCAATTACCTCTTAACAATCCGTGTAACGGGATGCAATACCATTTACTAAAAATTGAGTCCGCACAATCCTGATGCAACCAAGTCTGTCTCGAAACATAATATTCCTTGTAAATACTTTTATCCTCTGCTGGGTAGTCAAAATATTGTCCATTTTCAAAACCGAAAGTCGCAGATTTGTCGTTATACTCACATTTCCAATTTTTCCGGTCAACAACGGCACAACGAGTAAGTCTATCTGGTGGAAAACCCTGTGTCCAAGATATAACCTCTTGCCTATCCTTGTTTGGTTTGTAATGCCGTGTACGCATCGTGAACAACGTCTTACCCGGACAAGTATTGTATTGAGGTTTAACTTCACACTCCAAACCGTAAGCAATAATTTCACCCTTTAAAAAACTCCAATCCATCATTGAAATAAGATAAAGAACCCCGTAACCAACAAGCACAATCCAGAAAAGAGTTTGAAGCGCTTTTCCCCTATTTTTAACTTCGACTTTTTTGTTATCCATATAAAAACTGTTGTATATTAAGTCACAACTGACTTTCCATTCCTAGTTTAGCACTAACCAACAGAATTCCCTAAATTATCAAAACCTTTCAAAACCATGTATGGGCTAAATGGTTCGGCAAGCTCACCACTATAGCAAGCGAGAGAAAGACTAAAACAAATTAGGTTGTTGTCGAAACCTGCATTTTAGGCCAACTAGTACTTGTCTTTGAGTCAGTTAAATATTGACCTATCCTTGGAGTTTTTCTACTTTCCGCAACCTTGGATAATGTGTTAATAAGATTAGAAAGATACGAAACAACCTCTTCATGGTCTGTATTTGAAGGTGTAAAACTCCATTTCTTGGCACAAAAGCTCCAACATCCCTCACCAACAATGCACACATTATTTATTATTGGCTCAATATTCCAATATGAATCTATTTTTTGGTATCGATCAAAAATATTTCGTGTAGAACCAAATGCGAATAATTCCCTAGTAAAGTCAAATAATGAATGATTTATAGGATTATCATTTTCATCGTACTCACCCGCTTCATATTTTATTTTTCCCTTAATCTCCTTGTATTTATCGAAAGCGCTTTTTAGTTCTTGGTCGTCTACTTTACTTTTTACCTCAATACATGACAAAACACTTTCGGATGGATATACTCCGAAGTTTTCCGAAAACAATACAGGTGGAATTAGCTCTTTCGAATAAATGACGACATCTACTTCGCTCGAGACATTATTTTTGGCATCGGTTATTTTTCCCGAACCAGTACTATATTTAGATGCCAACATTGGCTTAATTAATTGGTCTACAAGAATTTCCTTAAATTTACCAATTAAGTATGGATGTTCTAGTTTGGGTGATATTAGATTAGCATCCTTAATAGCTTTATCTATCCTATTTATTAACCCTTGTCTATAAAAAGTGTTCATGGCTATTTTGTTTGGCTCGCCACAACTTGGTTGTATACATTTATAACCTCATTAATTTCAATTTTTATAACAGGGTTTTTTGTGAGAAGCTGAATTATTACTTGTAATATTATTACGTAATAATAGATTTTTTCTAAAGAATCAGGAATCCATTTCTTAAATTTAGAGAATTGTGAAGAATTTTTTAGTCTAGATAAATCTTTTTTAGTTTTACTTTTTTCAAGCGCCTCTAGTAAATCCTTTGTTGTTTGAAGTCGGTTGGGAGAACTCTCTAAAATTTTAGCAATTCCCTCTACCGTTCCCTTAAAGGTGCCATCAGGTATGTTTTCCATTGAACCACAAAACGGGCATTGTGAAAGATTTCCTACAAAAGTGGTACTCGCACCAACTCCTAATTCTATTCCAGATGGAAAGATTTTTTGACAATTTTTACATTGCAGTAATATTTGTGGCATAAAGTCTCTAATACTTTGGGTCAGATTAAGAAAATTGAGCTCGAGAGTCGTTCAACTAATATAACCAAACAATTGTCTCATATTTTCAAAGCTTTTTCAGATTTCAGGCTTGTAGCTCAAATTAGAGAAGAAATAGAAAAGGTTAATCAGATCGGGCTATTAGTACCCTCTATTGCTTGACAGAACTCCTTTTCTTTAACAGCTTTGAGGTAATGGCTACAACTATTGATGCTCCCACATATACAGCCAGTGTAAAACCAATCATTAGCAAAAAGGGATACCAGTCTTGCATTTGCAAATAAGAAGTAAGTAAAAATACAGGTCTATATCTGGCTATTTCATATCCGCCAGTAGGAAGTTGCACCTGCTCCCTTAAAAGAGGGAGTGATATAACAACGAGGGTTAACAACACATTGCCTATTCTTGGCTTTAAAAACTTCAAACTCATACAATTCATTCTACCACATCTGCTGGCAAACCTTTTCTTCACAATTTTAGGTTTATAGCTCAAATCAGAGAAGAAATTGACAAAGTGAAGGAATAGTGAAGAAGGAGGTAGTATGTTAATATCTTAATATGTCTTATCCTAAAATCTTTATTGCTGGATTAACAAAAGCGTTTCTCAGTAATTCTTCAGTCATAGCCTTTACTTTGGTGGGCTCTCAAGCAAGAGAGGATAGATATAAAGCAACCAAGTATTCCGACATGGAGGCCTATGTCATAGCCAAAGACGAGGATACAGAAAAAGTTGAAAAGGAATTACCAGAATTAGTTGGCAAATTTGGAAAAATTCTATTCTCTTTTAAACATGCAATAGGTTTCATGGCAGTTTATGACGATCTTTTTAGATTAGAATTACCCGTGATTAAAGCATCGGGAATGGAAGAATTGTTTGATCGTCCTACAACACAAGTTGTAAAAGTTTTGATTGATAAAACCAATGGCAAGCTTGAAAAGGTATTAAATAATCGTCCAGAAACTATTGATTATGCCAAAGATTTTGATGATAAAGTAACCAACTTCTGGAATTGGCAGATCATTGGCGTGCAGTACTTTAAAAAGGGAGAAATTTATAACACAAGGGCTGTTCTAAACATACACGCTTCTACCTTAATTAAGTTATTCGAGTTATTAAATGATCCAAGCATATTGTTACTGGAAGCTAATAAAAGAGTTGAACAATTTCTAACAAGAGAACAGTTAAAATTGTTGGAAGAAGTTACTCCTGCTTACAACGAACGGCAAATTGAATTAGCCCTCAGACGGATTATGGAGATAATTCCCGGGACAATTAAATTAATAAAAGAAAAACATGGTTATGTCTACAATGAAACTCTTGAGGAGAAGGTTAAACCAAAACTTTTAGAACTTCTTGATCAAAAATAAACTGGGTATATTAAGTGCCAACTGGCTCCGTGGTCCTAGTTTCGCACTGACCACCAGTTTATCATGTATTATCAAGGCTTTTCAGAA
>DAIPJT010000003.1:0-18265 GCA_036770125.1 Patescibacteria group bacterium | reverse complement strand
ATAACAATGAGGAGCGAGAGAGCTTTGCCGTGCGGCGGATGAGGTTTAATAAAAAGTCGGGGGAGAGCAGACGGAAACATGAATGGATTAAGCCCTGGAGTGCCCGCGAGCGCTGGTTTGTGTTTGCTGTTTTTGCCGGCACAATTTTATTGTCCGGTTTGTTTGCCATATCCAGCCGGGAATGGAAGATACCAGGCATTCCCAGAATGCAAATTACAAATTACAAATTACAAATTACAAATTTGTTCAAAAATGAACCAATAATAATACGGGGAAACAAAGCACAGGAAACAGTGAACAGTCAGGAGATAATTGCCGATTTTAAAGAAACAACCAAAAATTTATCCGGTATTTATGGTTTATCGGTTGTGGATTTGAAAACAAGCTATGCCTTCGGCATCTACGAAAACGAAGTTTTCGAAGCTGCTTCCTTAATCAAATTACCGGTCATGGCTATGGTTTACCAGATGGCTGAAGCCGGGAAGCTGGACTTGGATAAAAAATATACCTTGAAAGCCGAAGACAAAAGAGGTGGGTCGGGCAGTTTATATGGTAAACCGGTCGGGTATGAAATTACCTACCGCAATCTTTTAAAATTGATGGGCCAACAGTCGGATAACACGGCTTTCAATATCTACCGGACGATGTTGGGGGATAGTGCTATTAACGTTTTTGCCAGAAAACTGGGAATGGAGAAAACCAAGATTGAAACCAATGAAACCACACCCCACGACATCGCGGTTTTTTTTCAGGAGTTGTGGATGGGGAACTTGGTTAATAAATACAACAAAGAAGAGTTTTTCACCAATTTAACCGACACGCTTTATGAGAACTGGCTGGTACCGGGCGTGCCGGATAACATTCAAGTAGCCCACAAGTATGGCCGGGAAACTCTCGTAGTTAATGATGCCGGAATTGTGTTTTCCAATAAGCCCTACGTGGTGGTGATTTTAACCAAAGGTGTCGTTGAAACCCAAGCCGATGAATTTTTTCCCAAGCTCTCAAAGATTGTTTACGACAACCTCAGTCTCTGAGGCGAGGCCTTGGCGAAGCTCTGAGGCGAGGCCTTAGAAAGCTAATTACCGGTAGAGATGGCGGATTCGAAAAGTTCACCGACAGTCTTTTTACTTTCGGCGTTTTTGACCCGAATTTCATCCACCACCCTTGGGCTGCAAGTGGTTTTGGGCTGATTTTCCTCCAGAAAATACTCGACTCGATCACTGCAGTTGGCACAGGCTAAAGTACCGGTCAGACTACAGACCTTGAGATCCACAACACCCTCAGGCGTCTCCCAGGGAATAGGAAGAGAGGTTTCCAGAAGAGAAGTCATAATGGAGTTCCAAATAGGTGAGGCGCCGGTGACACCTGAGGCCACGGCCGACATGGGAGAGTTGTCGGTGTTGCCGACCCAGGTGGCGACCAAATAATTAGAGGTGTAGCCCAGGGTGACGTTGTCGCGTAAATTGTTTGAAGTACCGGTTTTGACGGCCACCTCCGGGTGACCGTTGATTTTCAGAGCAGAATTGGCGCCAAAGGCGGGTGTGCGGGCTTGATTGTCGCTTAAGATATTGGTAATCAAAAAGGCAATTCGCTCGTCTAAAACTGCCTTTTGGCACTGGACTTTGGGTTTGAGAAAGTCCGGCAGAAGAGATTTGTTTTTGTTGCCATTTGGCAGCAGGCACTCGTTTTTATAAAGCGTTTCACCTTTGGAATTGGTAATTTTGGAAATGAAATTGATAGTGGGTTTTTGCCCGTGGTTGGCAAAAACGGTGTAAGCGAAAGCCAGATCCAAGAATTTGACGTCACCCCCACCCAAAGTCAAAGACAGTCCATAGTCGGAAGGTTTGCTCCAGGAAGACAAACCCAGGGCTTGTCCCAAATTGACCAGATTGGTCACACCCACGTCGTTTAGAGTTTTGACGGCAGGGATGTTTCGTGATTGAGCCAGCGCGTTTCTGACGGTCAGATTACCGACAAATTTGCCGTCGTAATTTTTTGGGGCGTAGGTCTGACTGCCGTTTTTAAAGATTACCGGGGTATCGTTGATAATCGTGAGGGGTGTTAGGTTTTTGGCCAGAGCCAGAGAGTAGGTTAAAGGTTTAATAGAAGAACCCGGCTGGCGGAGACTGGTTAAAATATTTACCTGGCCTTTAATGGCTTGATCAAAGTAATTATTGCTGCCAACCATGGCCAAAATTTCTCCGGTTTGGGGGTTAACGACTACCGCTGCCCCGTTACCAACCCGCAAACCCTTCAGTTTTGTCAATTCCCGGTTAACAGCAGTCTCGGTAATTTTTTGGAGGTTCAAGTCCAAGGTGGTATAAACATTTAACCCTCCCCGATAAACAAAACTTGCCCCGTAGGTTTCCTCCAGGTGCTGTTTAACATACATGACAAAGTGGGGGGCTTTGATATCAACGCCTTCTTTTTTAAAAACCAATTTTTTCTTGTCGGCTGATATCTCTTCACTTTCGGAAATGTAGCCATTGATTCGCATGAGTTTCAAGACATCTTTCTGGCGAGCTAAACCTTCCTCGGGAGTGGAGCCAAAAGGTGAAAACTTGGAGGGGCTTTTGGGAAGCCCGGCCAAAAAAGCACTTTCAGCCAGGTCCAAGTCCCAGACATTCTTGCCGAAGTAGGTTTGGGTGGCTTCTTGCAAACCGTAAACCGGTCCGCCATAGGGGGTTTCGTTTAAATACATCTCTAAAATTTGGTCTTTGGAAAAAGTCAGTTCCACCTTGATGGTGATTAGGGCTTCAACCACCTTTCGCCGGAGGGTTTTTTCAGGAGTGAGAAGCGTGTTTTTGACCAATTGTTGGGTGATGGTTGACCCCCCGGTAACTTTACCGTCGGTAAAATACACACCAATGGCCCGAGTGATGCCTTTGATGGAAAAGCCGGTGTGATTATAAAATTCGGCGTCTTCGGCCGAAAGCGTGGCTTTTATAACTGATTGGGGAATGAAGGCCAGGGGAACGTAAGTGCGATTGCGGTCTTTGTAGATTTTGTACAAAAGATTGCCGTTTCGATCCAGAATGTGGGTGGTGGCTGCCAGATCTTTGTTTTTTAAAGACGAAGCCGGAGGGATGATAAATAGAAAATAATAAATGCTAAAAAAGCAAATGCTAAAAATAATCACAACTTTTGCGTTTAATGTCCTTCCGTGCTTCTCTTTTGTCACCCCGCGCTTTTCTGTTGTCATCCCGTGCTTGCCTGCCCGCCGTATTGGAGGGACACGGGATCCAGGCCTCTTGTTTTTGTTTGTAATGACAGTGGATTTTAAGGTGACAAGTACCGTTGCAATTAACTTGTAAACAGGATTACCCAGAAAAAACAGTAAACGTGTTAATTTTTTCACTGGGTTGGATTATAGCAAAGATGTAAGAAGGCGTCTGCCTTGCTGTGGCAAGGCGACGCCTTAATAAAATCGCCTTCCCCGAAGGGGGCCCGCCTGCGGCTCCTTTTAAGGCAGAGGCCTTTTTAAAAAAGAAGTTTTACGTCACCGGTGAATTTGTCCACGGCATATTGGTGGATGGTAGTAACCGGCTCGTCTTCCGGCTTTCTTAAAACCCCAACCACCCAAGTTTTGTTAACAGTATCTTCATAAAGATTAACAATCGAAATTTCATCTCCATACTGGGAAACTAAATCCCTGACTTCTTGTTCGTTTCTGACTTTATTAACAGCCTCAGACTGGGGAATTTTATAATCCTCGGTGAAACGGAAACTGGCCAAGACTTCGTTAGTTTTGATTAAGTCGTTATTGCCGGTATAGGTGATGAAAAATAGCAGGGGTTTATTGGAAGTGGTAGAGGGGAAAGCAACACTGCCCGACAAGGTGTATTGGTTGTTGGTGTCGGGGTAGACTTTTTTGACGGTTGCAGAATAGCTACCCAGGGACATTTGGACCGTGCTTTTCTGAGAACAGTCACCCGTGCATTTGAGAGTACACTCAAGGCAAAACCTGATGACAAAGTTGTTTTGGTTGTTGGCCGAGGTAATTTTGGTAATGTCGTTTTGATGCAGATAAGAAACACCTTCTGTGTAGGAGAGGAGAAAACCCAAGGGATCACTCCATCTTTTTTCGGTTGCCGGAGTTGGTGAATTAATAATAATTGGCTGGGTATTGGGGGTAATTATTGGAGTGGGAGAACTAACCGGCTGAGTAGAGTTTTTTGGCTGACTCTTGGCCAAAGTAGCCACAATTGCTAGAATAACCAAAATAATAGTAACAACGACTAATGGAATTATGAATTTCGAATTTGTTGTCATCCCGTACTTGATACGGGATCCAGGTTTTTGTCCCAAAGGGATGTGCCATTTGTATGGATTCCCGATCCCAACTTCGCCAGGCTTCGATGGGCGAGGCGGGTCGGGAATGACATTGGTTTTAATCATTAACCGTTTCTTTTAAAAACTCGGCAAGAATCTGGTAGCCAAGCCAGCGACAGGGATAACGGCTTTGGTGACTTTAGTCATAGTATTTGACGGTTGAATTGGCCATTGGGTTAGGGCAATCCATACAGTATAGACTATTGAGTGGGTCTGTCAAAAGCGTATGGTCGGCCGTGTCAATTAACTCGGGCGGAGTTTTAGTGTTGGCCATCATACCGGTAGTCCGATCCACCCCGACCGGTTTTCTCTCAATTAAAGCTCCAGCCCCAACTTTTTCTTCCAGAAAATATTCAAAACGCAAAGGGCAACCAGGATTTTGAGTATCAGCAGGCAGGTTTCCATTATCGGCACAGATGTTTCGGCCCAACACGCCACCCGGCTGTTGGGGCCACGAGTGACCCTTGTTTGCCTTATCGTATGCGCCGTCCTCGGACTTGTCCAGCGCTTTTTTTATCACTCGGTTCCAAATAGGAGAGGCGCCGGAAACACCCGAGACGGCCCCCTTCATTTCACTGTTGTCATTGTTGCCCACCCAGGAAACGGCCAGGATTTGGGGGGTGTAACCGATGGTCCAATTATCCCGCCGGTCATTGGTGGTGCCGGTTTTGACGGACACTTCCGGGTGGCCGGACACATTTAAGTAGGAATGCTCGCCGAAAGCAGCCGAGCGAGCGTTGTTGTCATAGAGAATGTGGGAGATCAAAAAGGTAACCTCCGGAGTAAGAATCCTGACCTCGTCGGTTTCACTATTCTCGTGAGTAAATAAGACTTTGTCTTTCCAGTCGGTAACTTTCTGGATGGCAAAAAGAGGTTTTTTGACGCCGGCGTTGGCAAAAACGCCAAAAGCTGTGGCCATGTCGTACGGCCTCACTTCACCACCACCCAGGGTTAATGACAGACCATAATTTTTGGGATCAGACAGGGTGGTCAAACCCATCTCGCGAGCAAACTCGACAAAAGGAGCAATACCGTTTAAAGATAAAACTCTCACAGCCGGAATGTTTAGAGAGTTGCCCAAGGCAAAACGAGTTTGAACAATGCCCCGGAAAGTGCCGTCATAGTTTTTTGGGCAGTAGGATTCTTGACCGGTAACCAAAAAGCAAGTGGGGACGTCCAACAAAGGAGAGCTGGCGGTGATTTTTTTATCCCGCAAGGCCATAGCGTAATTTATGGGCTTAATGGATGAACCGGGTTGACGTTTGGCAAAAAGAACATTGACCTTGCCGTCTTCGTCGGTGGCATTGTAGTCGCGACTGCCGACCATGGCCAAGATTTCTCCGGTTCCGGGTCTCGTGACCATAGCCACTCCGTTTTTGACGTTTTGTTTGGCCAGCTTGCCTACTTCTTCGGCCACGGCTTTTTCGGTAGCCTCCTGGATTTCCAAATCCAGTGTGGTGGTGACCCGCAAGCCACCCTTTTCCACCACTTCATCGCCGTAAATCTCAGCCAGTTGTTCTTTGATCCAAAGGGCAAAGTGAATGGCCATGGGGGGGGTGAATTCGGCAAAAACGATTTTTTCTTCCAAGGCCTTTTGTTCTTCTTCGGAGGTGATGTATTTGTCCTCAACCATCCGCCGCAAAACGGTTTTTTGACGATCATACGCTTTTTGAGGATTGGCACCAAAGGGCGAGTAGGCTGTCGGGGCAGCGGTTAAGCCGGCCAAAAGGGCGCTTTCAGTTAAAGAGAGATCCTTGACATTTTTGCCAAAGTAAAGCTCACTGGCAGCTTCAACCCCATAGGCAGTAGAGCCATAGGGAATGCGGTTTAAGTACATTTCCAAAATCTCGTCTTTGGAGTAGATCAGCTCGACCGAAAGCGACAGAACCAACTCGCGCACTTTTCTGCGGATAGTCCTCTCCGGAGTTAAGAGAGAGGTCTTGACCAACTGTTGAGTCAAAGTTGACCCACCCTGCAGTTTGTCTTTGAAAAAAATGTTGTAGGCGGCTCGGGTGATACCCCTGATGGAAAAACCGCCATGGCGGTAAAAATCTTTGTCTTCAACGGCAATCGTGGCGTCTTTGATACTTTGGGGAATATCCGAAAGGGGAATGGGAGAGCGTTTTTTTTGGGCAAAAATCTCATAAATTAATTTGCCGTTTCTGTCAAACAATTTGGTGGAGATGGCCGGTTGAGAGGAAGTTAATTTGGTGGGTAAGGGCATGCCCCAGAAAAAATAAACCAATATTCCAATTACCAATAAACCAATGACAAATAACACCTTACCCTTTTTGGTTTGAGTTCTGGTTTTGATGGAAACTTTGATTTGCCGGCCAACGAGTAAGATCTTGTCTTTAATCTTTTGAATTTTGCTTTTTTGCATAGGTTTGGATAGACTATCATTATATATCAATGGAAGAGAAAACAACGAATTTAGAAGAAAGACCTTGGTGGTTTTGGGTTGATGAGGGAGTGGGAGAGCTTTTGAAACAGAGTTTGGCGATGATTACCGAGGTACCGGAGTGGTCAGAGAAGTATCACGATTATTCTTTTGTGGTTTTTCCGGCCGCCAAAGCCTATGAGGGTTTTTTGAAAAAACTCTTTTTTGAAATGGGCTTTATCAACAGTGAGCAGTACACCGGCAAGCGTTTTAGAATTGGCAAAGCTTTAAACCCTTTTTTGGATCGGGAACTGCGGGCTTCGGAGAGTGTTTATGATCGTGTAATCAGGTATTGCGGGGGAAAAGAGCTGGCTGACAAGTTGTGGGACACTTGGATTCATTGTCGGAACGTATTATTTCACTGGTTTCCGGACGAAAAAAACGTTATTACTTTTGAAGAGGCTAAAAAAAGAACGCTGGAAATTTTAGAGGCCATGAACGCGGCCTTTGCCGGTTGTGAATTAACCAAAAAATGATTTACCCTGTCGCTTACTTTTTGTACCTGTTGGTTGTTTGGAGTGTTTACCGTTTTGTTTTTCATCAGACTGAAATAGTGGATGAAGTTTTGGTCAAGCCGATAGTTTGGTTAATACCTCTGTTGTTGTTTTTTCTGCCAAAGAGCCGTTTATCTTGGAAGGACTTGGGGCTTAAGCGGGATGGCCTAGTCCAGTCTTTTTTCCTGAGTTTGGGGTTGGGTTTTGTCTTTCTGTTGGTGTCAATTTATGGTAATTATCAAAAATATGGTGGCCGCCTGGTTTTTTCGGCCAATACTGGCACTGATAACTTATGGGCTTTGATTCTGTTGGTTTTAGTGACATCACTAGTTGAAGAATCGGTTTTTAGAGGGTACTTTTTCCGATCCCTAAAACAGTCAATGGCTGATTGGATGGCTGGAGGGTTGGCTATTCTCTTCTGGGTATTAGTCCACCTGCCGATCGTGATTTTTTCCCTAAATCTTACCGAGGGTGCATTTATTTACTTAGGATTAACTGCTGTCTATGGAGCAGGGGCGTTGGCTGTGTATTCTGTGACCGGTAACTTGTTGGCACCAGTCCTGTTACACTTGATGTGGAGTCTGCCGATAATTTTATTTAGATGAAAAAAAAGAAATTGTTTTTTTCAGTATTTTTTGTTTTGGTGGCCTTTGGTGTTTTATTTATTTCTATTTTGCGGTCGGCCTCAGTTAGGTACTCATTAAACACGCAAGTTATTTCCACCTACACCCAAAACGGAGTTTTACCAACCGATGTGGATTACGGCTTGGTCTATTCGGGTAGTGTTTTGCCGGGGAGTTGGTTATGGCCCGTGAAGGCTCTGCGGGATCGGGTGTGGGTTTTGATGACGGTGGATATGACCAAAAAGATGGAACTGTATTTGCTTTTGGCTGACAAGAGACTGGGAGCGGCCCGAGTTCTTTTTTCTCAGAAAAAATATGATTTGGCGGTCAGTACTCTGACCAAAGCCGAAGGTTATCTCAAAAATGCCAGCATGGCTGAAACTGTGGCCAGAACTGATGGCGTGGATACCAAACATTTTGTTTACAAATTATTGCTGGCCTCATTTAAACATCGGGAGCTAATCAGGTCGTTCCAAGACTTAGTCCCAGACGACGTGCGAACACAGTTGGTGATGATTGAAAACTACCCTAGAGGTTTGTATGGAGAGAAGGTTAATCTCTTAGAAAGCCCTACTGGAGAGGTCCTGAAAGACCCGTATGCAGGGCAGTAAGTTAGGGAATAGCATATAGTTTTTAGGCAATAGGGAAACCACAAAAAATACAACCTATAATATTTCACTAACAAAACTTCGGAGAAAAAAGCATAAAAGGAATATTTTTCCGTATTAATGACCAAACTCCCCTGGCCTGTTCCCCTCTGATATATTCTTACCCAGTTGACGACCTTACTGGTAGTGGTTGTATATTATCTCCGCCACCATATGAAGTGTATATATTGCAACAAGTCTGATTCTCAGGTTTTGGAGTCAAGGGTGGTGGAAGATGGCAAAGCCATCAGGCGCCGACGGGAGTGTTTGAAATGCCAGCGACGATTTACGACGCTTGAACGGATTAAAGAAAACCACTTGTGGGTGGTTAAAAAAGACGGAAAGAGAGAAGGGTTTGATCGGGAAAAAATCAAGCGGGGTATTTTGCGAGCCATCGAAAAACGGCCGGTCAGTCTGGATTTGGTTAATGAAGTCACAGACGTCGTTGAAGGTGAGATTTTAAAAAGGGGAGTAGAGGAGGTACCAACCAAACTGATTGGCAATTTGGTTTTAAAAAAGTTAAAAACGGTTGATAGGGTAGCTTGGCTTAGATTTGCCAGCGTTTATTTGGAGTTTGAAGACGTTTCCGATTTTGAAAAAGCTATTGAAAAAATATCTAGATGATACATAGACAATGAAAAAAGTTAAAGATACTAAAACAAACGGCGAAGTTTTTCCGGCTTTGATGGTTCGTGAAACCAGTCGTCGGGTTGGTCGTCCCAAAAAGATGGTAAAAACAGTGAAGAAGGTGTCTATGTCCATGCCTCAAACAATTACCAAACGGGATGGTCGGACGGAAGATTTTAAACCAGAAAAAATTTCAGTTGCGATCCAAAAATGTTTTGACGACATTGATCTGGTCTCTGGGACTAATATCGAAGAACTAACCCAGAGAATCATCAATATTGTTTGTGCCCGATATTCGTCACCGACAGTGGAAAACGTCCAGGATATTGTCGAAATTGTCTTGCAGGCGGCCGGTGAGTTTGATGCGGCCAAACATTACATTCTCTATCGGGCTGAACATGCCAAGCTCAGAAAAGAACGTCCGGTGCCGGTAGAAGTCAAGCGGGCTTTTGAAGAATCGGATAAGTACTTTCCAACCCAAATTCAGAAATTTCAATTTTTTGATAAGTATTCGAGATTTAATTACGATTTGGGACGTCGGGAAACCTGGATTGAGACAACCGACCGATCGGTAAATTTCCTAAAAGAACTTTCCCAAAACAAGATTCCTCTTGAAAAAATGGCTTGGATTCGGAGCATGATTTTGGAGATGAAGGCAACGCCCTCAATGCGTTTGATCGCCATGGCTGGGGTGGCGGCGCGCAGAAACCATATTGCTATCTACAACTGTTCCTACCTTCCAGTTGATTCCGTTGATTCTTTTGTAGAGGCCTTGACCATTTCTATGAATGGTTGTGGTGTTGGCTTTTCGGTGGAGAGTAAATATGTTGAAAATTTGCCGAGGGTAAGAAGACAAGTTAATAAGGCCCCGGAAAAGTTTGTTATTCCAGACACGACTGAGGGCTGGGCAGAGGCAGTAAGGGTTGGTTTGTCTTCGTGGATTGAAGGAAAGGATGTATTATTTGACTTCTCCTTTTTGCGACCAGCTGGTGCCATTCTGAAGACCAAGGGTGGTCGGGCTTCCGGGCCGGAACCCTTGAAAAAAATGCTTGAATTTGCCCGGACTAGAATTTTGGCCAGACAGGGTAGTTTTTTGCGGACAATTGATGCTCACGATATCATGTGTGAAGTGGGTAATGCGGCCGTTTCCGGGGGGATGAGACGGACGGCAATGATTTCTTTGTTTGATTGGGATGACGAAGAAATGCACGAGAGCAAGAGTGGAGATTTTGAAAGAGATAATTCTCAACGGTGGAACGCTAATAATTCGGTTGTTTGGCCTGAGCGGGGTTTGACTCAGTTGGAATTTACTCAACAGATGATTGAAATGATTGCCAACGGTCGGGGTGAACCGGGAATTTTCAATCGTACGGGAGCTATTGATATGCGTCCAGCTAGGCGAGAGCCAGCCGAATTTGGTTGTAATCCTTGCGGAGAGATTAACCTTCGCCCTTATGAATTTTGCAACCTCTCAATTGCTATTGCCAGAAAAGAAGACACATTTGAAAGCTTAAAAGAAAAAGTGGAGGCGGCAACCTGGATCGGGACGATTCAGTCAATGGCTACTAATTTTTCCGGACTTCGTCCGATTTGGAAAAAGAATTGTGAGGAAGAACGGTTGCTGGGAGTGGACATTAATGGACAGTTAGACAGTCCGGTGGCACAGGACCCTTCAGTGCAGAACCGATTAAGACAGATTGCTATTGAGACTAACCGCCAAGTGGCAATATTATTGGGTATTAAGCAGTCTGCTTCGGTGACATGTGTTAAACCCTCTGGTAATTCGTCACAGTTGTTCAACTGTTCTTCCGGAATCCATGCCAGGTGGTCACCGTACTACATTCGTAACGTACGGGTGGGGACTCACACACCGATTTTTAAGGTTTTAAAAGACAGTGGTGTTCCCATGGACCCGGAAAACGGACAGACCCCGGAAACAGCCAACGCTTGGGTAATACATTTCCCCATCAAATCTCCGGAAGGATCGATTGTCAGAAAAAGCCGGTCGGCCATTGCCCAATGTGAATATTGGTTGCAAACAAAAACCTATTGGACAGAACATAACCCCAGTGTCACGATCACTTATAACGATGACGAAGTTATTGATTTAATCAAGTGGGTGAGTGAGCATCGACAACTGGTGGGTGGCATGTCTTTTTTACCCTCCTTTGATGCCAAGTATATGCAAATGCCATACCAGGAAATTACTGAAAAAGAGTATGATGACTTGATCAGCAAGTTTCCCAATATAGATTTTTCAAAGCTTTATAGATATGAGGAGGAGGACTACACTAAGGTGGCTCAGGAACTAGCTTGTGTGTCCGGAGCCTGTGACATTGATGGTTTGACAACCGAAAAGATTGAAAAACTAGATTCGATAAGTGGTTTGTCCTCTAAGCAACCCAACGGCAACGGTGATTGATATGGGAAAAATCCTCTATTTTGCTCAGAAGGGATTAGTGTTGAACGAAACTAAAAAGAAAATTTTGGTCGTTAAATATGCCGACGCTAAATACACCCCTCAAGTAAAAGGAAAATATGGTTTTCCTGGGGGAAAGTTGGATTTCGACGAGACAGATTTGGACGAATCATTTGTGAGGGAAGTGCGGGAAGAAACAGGGGTAACTATTAATCCTGGAATACCATTTTTTGTTTACAGTTGGAAATATGTTCGAAATGGCGACCTTGTGCGAATAGTTGCGGTTGCTCGGTTAGGTGAGTACAAAACAGGTGAATTGACCATTGAACAAAAAGAAGAAAAAGAGACTAAATTAAATTTACCAGAGTGGCTCGATATCAACAGTATTGTTGTTGCAGATTTTGTTGCTGATGAACATTTGGCACTAAAGAGATTTTTAGAAATATATAAAAATCTATGATTACTCAAGTTGTTAAAAATAATGGCGTTAAGGAGGATTTTGACAAAGAAAAGATTGTCGAGAGTATTTGGAAGTCAGCCCTTGAGGTGGGGGGCAAAGATAGGTCACTAGCTAAAAAATTGGCAGAAGAGGTTGTCCGACTCCTTGTCATTCCCGCTTCTCCCTCTGTCATTCCCGCGAAGGCGGGAATCCAGACTTCTACTATTGGTGAACTGGTGGAAAAGGTGTTAATTGAGCGGGGTCACGCCAAAACGGCCAAGGCCTATATCTTGTATCGGGAAAACAAAAAACATAGTAAACAGGACAAAGACTCTTTGGGAGTGGTGGACGATATTGGTCTGTCTTATAACACCCTTTATATTTTAAAAGAGCGTTTTTTACGGCGTGATGAAACGGGGAAAGTGATAGAGACTCCTAGGGAGATGATGGTTCGGGTAGCTAGATATTTGGCCAGTGTGGAAAAAGGAAAAACTAATCAGAGTAAATGGTTTGAAAAATTTTACGAAATATTAAGTAATTTTGAATTTGTTCCGGGTGGACGAACGATGGCTAACGCGGGTGAGAAATCGGCTCAGCTTTCCAATTGTTTTGTTTGGCCAATTGAAGATGACATTAACCATATTTTTGAAATTCTTCATAAGTCAACTGTGATCAAAAAACATGGCGGGGGATGTGGATATAACTTCAGTCGGATTAGGTCAGAAGGGGACATGGTGGCGGGGACACCTGGATTGGCGGCTGGGCCGGTCAAGATGATGGAGATGTTTGATTTAATGACAGGTTTATTCAAACAACGGGGGAAATATGAATCGGGCAATATGGTGATTTTGAACGTTAACCATCCGGATATTTTTAATTTCATTACCGCCAAGAAAAACGATGGTTATTTATCTAAAACAAATATTTCTATTGGGATTACAGATGAGTTTATGGAAGCAGCCCTAGGTAGAAAAGACTGGTTACTGATTAGTCCCAAAACTGGGGAAGTGGTTAACAGGGTTGACGCCAAGGCTGTTTTGGAACTGGTGGCTCAAATGGCTTGGGCTACGGGGGATCCTGGAATCATCAATTTATCGGCCATTAACAAAGGAACCGCCCACGCCAACCCCCTGTTGAAGAAACGGGGTATGATTATGGCTACCAATGTTTGTGGGGAAGTGCCTCTATACCCATACGAATCGTGTAATTTAGGCAGTGTTAATTTCGCTAAATTGGTGAAAAATAGTCAATTTGATTTTGATCGTTTAACTGAAGTGATGAAGGTGGCTGTTAGATTTATGGACAACGTGGTAGATATTGCCTGGTTTCCGGTTAAAGAAGTGGGTGAGAGTGTTAGAAACCACCGCCGGGTTGGTATTGGTTGTGTGGGTTGGGCCGAAGCCTTGATAGCTTTAGGAATTTCTTATGATAGTGAGGAAGCCCGGAAACTTTCGGAGAAGGTTGTCAAAACAATGTATGAAACAGCTTTTGCCACCTCGGTGAAAATAGCAAAAGAGAAAGGGCCTTTTCCTTTGGTGGGGGATTCTATCTGGGCTAACCTAAAAGACAAACCTCGAAACGTAGCCCTTCTGACTTTTCCACCTACCAGTAACGGGGCTGTAATCTGCGAAACCTCCTATGGCATTGAGCCCTTATTTGCTCTGGCCTATGAACAGAATGTGATGGATGGGGTGAGGTTAAAAAGTGTTAACCAACTGTTTTTGAAAGACCTAAAAAAACGCGGTCTCTATTCGGAGGAATTAATTCAAAAAGTGATTGATAATCATGGGTCGGTGCAGGGGATTAGAGAGATACCCAAAGACATGCAAGCAGTTTACAAAATTGCTCATGATATTGATTGGCGGGACCATATTAAAATGCAGGCTTCATTTCAAAAATGGACCGATAACGCCATTACCAAGACCATCAATTTGCCGGGGAGTGCCACACCGCAGGACATTGAGGAAGCCTATGTCATGGCCTGGAAGTTGGGTTGCAAAGGGATTACCGTTTACCGTGACCAGTCAAAGGAACACCAGGTTTTTGAATTTGGTGCCAAAGAAAAAACTGCTGACCGCTATTGTCCCAACTGTGATATAAAATTAACCCGCGACAGCAAATGTTTTAAATGCAAAAAATGTGGCTTTTCCACTTGTGAACTATAAATATGGATAAGATGGACGAAATGGTATTGAGTATAAAAAGAGATGAGCTTTTTGGCGGAAAGTTGTGGAGGGGAATTGAGACAAAAAGAATAGATAAAATTTTAGAAGTTGTTGCTAAGAAGGGTGTGTTTCGTAGGCGTGGAGATGTTGAAAATGATCAAAGTGTTAAACAGATTATCCCGTACGTCATCTTTCAAAATAAAGACCGTTATTTTTTAATGCAACGCAAGGAAAAAGGGTCTTTGGGGGAAGATCGCTTGGCCCAACTTTATTCTTTGGGCATTGGTGGACATTTGCGGGAAAGTGATATTGATAGAACTTCCGATGTTGTAAAATGGGCAGCAAGAGAATTTGCTGAAGAAGTTGAGTATTTGGATGGGCTTTCATATGAGGTTGTTGGAATACTGAACGACGATACTAATCCTGTAGGAGAGGTCCATTTAGGAATAGTGATGTTGGCAAAAGGTAAGTCGGAGAACATTAAGATTCGGGATGAACATAAAATGGGTAAGCTAGTTAGTTTGGAAGTGATGAAAAAGGATTACCAACTAATGGAAACGTGGACACAAATTGTTTTTGACTATTTGTCGGGCGCGAAGTAGCCACTTCCCCACCTGTGATTTATAATCGTGCCTCCAAGGTCTCTCCTTGGAGGCACGAAAAGGTGATATGGTGTGAATTAGATTTAAACCCCTTATGTTTTGGGTGTTATTGTTTTGATTGAGCTAACCGTGATTCTTACTCTTACACCTTCCTTTTCAAGTGTCCGTAGTTTTTGTAATAGTAAATCGGCTTCGGGCGCGTTTGTTCTTACCACCCGTAACCCTTCTGATCCAATGTGGATTTCTGTTTCCCTTACGACGAGGGTGGTCTTTTTCATAGGTTTCTGGTTGGGAGTCTATTACTACTACTACTTTGTCAAACTGTGGGAGATTTGCTATTCTGTGGACATGATTTACACCAAGAAAGGGGATGGGGGGACGACGGGGTTGTTTGGAACTAAAAGACGAGTGAGCAAGTCGTCGAATTTAATTCGGGCCATTGGAGCAGTGGATGAAGCCAATTCCTATCTCGGTGTCGTTATCTCCAAGTCTCCACAGCCTCAGGGTGAGACCCTGAGGCTGAGGAAAATTCAGGCAGATTTGTTTGTGGTTGGGAGTATTCTGGCGGGTTCTACTTCGCCCATTGGGCTACGAAGAATAAAAGATAGGGTTGTGGAGCTGGAAAGTGAGATTGATAAAATGGAGGGGGAGTTACCCCTGCAGAAGAATTTTATAATACCGGGGGGCTGTGAATTGTCGGCCCACTTGTTTTTTGCCCGTGCTTTGGTCCGCCGAGCCGAACGCGAAGTAGTTGGTCTTTCCGTTTTGCCTTATCTAAACCGCCTTTCCGATTATCTTTTTATTCTGGCTCGTTGGGTAAATTTTAAAAATAGAGAAAAGGAAATATCCTGGAAAAAGTAACCTTTCTCTATTGACAAGGTGTACATTGGATGATAAAGTATCGATATGAACACTATAACGGTTTCGGCAACCAAGTTTAGAAACGAGCTTTTTAGTATCCTTGATCAGGTAGCTTTGGGTATGTTTTACAAGATCAAGAAAGATGGGGTGGTAGTGGCTGAGGTAAAACCCATTTCTGATAAATTAAGTTGGGAAGAAAGAAAAAAGGAACTTTTAAGGGTGTCCAAAGAGACCAAAGGGGCTTGGAAGAATGTTAAATGGGAGAGCCCTTTAAGAACCAAGTGGGCAATGTCCAGGTTTGGGAATTGGGATAAAAAATGAAACTGGTGTTTGACTCGAGTGTGTTAATAGATCATCTTCGTGGGGGTGACTATTACGATTCTTTATTACATGATCTTAAAGATGAACCTTCTTTGTTAATCCCAACAATTGTTTTGACAGAGCTTTATTCCGGGCAAAGTACGAAACAAAAAGATGTTCTTCAGAAACTGCAAAAATTACTTTCGCAACTGGAACAAATCAGTTTGACTGAAAATATTGCCACAAGAGCAGGAAAATTAATCAGAGACTTTGGAACAAGCAGAGGTTTACCCGATTACATTATTGCTGCTACAGCTCTGGAAATTGGAGGGGAAGTGGTTACTTTAAATACCAAACATTTTCAAAAAATCCCCGGCGTTGCAGTGTTTGAATATTAGTTTTTCTGCTACACTGTAAGGTATGCCCACACCTGTTGAACAAGCACCTGAAACACCCATTGTCACTGAACGAGCAGAAGAGGCGAATGCCCTAACTATTGAACGCAAGGAGGTAGTCACACCCTCGAAGGTCAAGTTTTCCGGTCAAGTTTACTCCGATACCGGGGAGCCTTTGATAACGACCCCCGAAAACAAAGAAGTAACCGTAGTTTTGCCGGCTGATCCGGCGGTTATTCAAGCCAAAGCGGCAGGTAATCCGGACGACTCGGTGACCTGGTTTCACGCTTTTTGGAAAAGAATACTTTTGCAGGCAATATTTATGGGTAAAAAATTAGTGGTAGCCAAAACATGACGGTGGAGGCAATTTTAGGAATCAATTTGGTAGCCGTTTTTGGTGTTTTGGTTTTGGTGGTTGTTTTGGGCCTGTCCTTGTTTTTGGCCGGCTGGGTGGGCTTAACTCTTTACCGTTGGAGGGGGCGGGAGAAAGAGTCTTTGGACTCGGTTTTGTTGGAGGTAACAGTCACCCGCAATAACGAAATAAAAATTGACGTCATGGAGCAGATTTTGGCTCCTTTAACCTCCATTAAAAAGAGTAGTAAGTGGTACCAAAAACCCTTTATTCACCAGCCCTCAATTGCTTTTGAAATTGTGGCTAAAACCGACGACATTCGTTTTTACATTTGGACGCCCAAAAAATACAAAGACATGCTGGAAAAGCAGATTTTTGGCGGGTATCCGGATGCGGAAATCATTGAGGTGCCGGAGGTCAATATCTTCAATGAGGTCGGCAAAGTGGCTTACAAATCTTTTCAATTGCGGGGTGAGAATTACAAACCAATCAGGGTTTATCGGGAAATGGTGACCGACTCGCTGTCGGGCTTGATGTCGGCGATTGGGAAAATGGGAGTGGGGGAAGCGGCGGCCATTCAGTTGATGATTACCCCGACTGATATCCCATGGTCTCGTGAGGGCAAAAAAAGTATTTCCGATATCAAAAAAAGCGAGTCAGATCCGGAAAAGGCCAAGTTTTCCACTTCCGGGAAAGCTCTGGAAGCGGTAGAAAACAAGGTTAGTAAAGCTGGGTTTGAAGTATCTTTGCGGGTAGTTGTAGTAGCCCAATCGTTGGAAATGGCCAAGGTTCACCTGACCAATATTTCAACCGCTTTTGAGCAGTTTTCCAGCGAATATAATGGCTTAAAGGGTCGAAAGATCAAAAACAAAGGTGTTTTTGTTGAGGATTTCATTAATCGTTATCCACCCATGTTTAACCTGTGGGGTAATCGGCCCTCAGTCTTAAATGTGGAGGAAATTGCTACGTTGTTTCACTTTCCCAATCGTCAGGTTGCTAATCAAAGTATCCATTGGTTGAATGCCAAGACAGCCCCCTGTCCGCCGGAGGTGCCGACAGAGGGTTTGCTTTTGGGTACCTCAACTTATCGGGGAATTAAGCGGCCGGTTTGTGTTGGGGATGAAGACCGCCGCCGGCATGTTTATATTGTGGGGGCGACCGGTGTGGGCAAGTCGCAATTAATGATGGAGATGATGTTGCAGGACATAAAGGCCGGGAAAGGCATTTGCTTTATCGATCCCCACGATACCATTCGGGAATTTATCAAGCTCATTCCCCCGGAGCGGGCGGAAGATGTGATCTATTTTAATCCTTCCGACTTGGAGCGGCCGATGGGCTTAAATCTCCTGGAGGCCAAAACGGAGTCGGAAATGCACTTTGCGGCCTCAGCAGTTATTAATATGTTTTACAAATTGTTTGACCCTTACAAAACCGGCATTGTTGGGCCACGGTTTGAACACGGAGTCAGAAACGCCATGTTGACTGTCATGCAAGCTATTCCCGGCGGAACGTTTGTGGACGTGATGCAGGTTATGCAGCGGTCGGACTTTTTAATGCAGTTGTTGCCCA
>DAIPJT010000060.1:2459-3143 GCA_036770125.1 Patescibacteria group bacterium | reverse complement strand
TGACAGTTCAGGAATTACCTCAACTAACAGAGGGAGAAGCGCTTCAATTAATTAAATTACAACCGGAGCAAAAATTTACCCAACCGCCGGCCCGCTCTACCGAAGCCAGTTTAATTAAAGAATTGGAGCAAAAGGGAATTGGCAGGCCGTCTACTTATGCGCCGATTATTTCTACCATTCTAATGCGTCAGTACGTAGAAAAAGAAGAAAGGAGTTTGAAGCCGACGGTGATTGGATTGACGGTGACGGAGTTTTTGCTTAAACACTTCGCGGGCGTGATGGATTACGAGTTTACGGCTAAAATGGAAAACAATTTGGATCGGGTGGCGGAGGGCAAAGTGGTTTGGGTCAAGGTGGTAGAGGAGTTTTATCGGCCTTTTTCCGAGAGGCTAACCAAAACTGAGGAAAATGCCAAGAGGGTTAAAATCGCGGTAGAAAAAACCGGTGAGGCCTGCCCGGAGTGTAAACAAGGAGAGGTGGTAGTTAGAACCGGCAGGTTTGGCAAGTTTTTGAGCTGTTCACGCTTTCCGGAGTGCAAGTATACGGCTAATTTCAAAGAGGTGGTCAGCGGAGTGGTTTGCGACAAGTGCGGCGGCCAGGTGGTGGTGAAAAAGACCAAAAAGGGTAAAAAGTTTTACGGTTGCGCCAATTACCCCAAGTGCGCTTGGGCCAGCTGGAGCAAGC
>DAIPJT010000060.1:0-2449 GCA_036770125.1 Patescibacteria group bacterium | reverse complement strand
CGGCCCATACCGCACAACTAAGCGTCCTCGCTTTTTTGCCATCAAACAAAAGTTGATTTGGGCGGGTGATTTTAGTACATTTGATTGATGGCAAAAAAGCGAGGACGCTTAGTTGTGCGGTATGGGCCGATGTGGTCGGATAAAACCAGTTGGTTAATAAAGCAGTTTGGTAAAGTGGCTGACACATTGGCTTTTAAGCCCGATATTGATACCAGGTATACTAGAAAGCCGGTTTTAAGGACTCACGATGGAAAGAGCGTGCCGGCAGTAATGGTGCCAATTGATCAACCAGAAAAGATTTTCGAGGCAGTAAAAAGAAAACGGGGGGTAATAAAACGAGTGCTGATTGATGAAACTAACTTTTTTTCTGGTGGTTTGGTGAAAGTAGTTAGAAATTTGATTGGAATGGGGATTGATGTTTATACTGCTGGGTTAATCTTGGATACCGACCTGCAAGACTTTGGTCCAACCAGGAAGTTAACTAGGATGGCCGATGAGGTGGTAGAAAGTTTTGCTAGGTGTGATTTTATGTTTTTAACTGGTAGGTGTGGGAGGAGAGCCAGGTTTAACTATTTTAAAGCAAAAAAGGATACGCAAATTGTGGTGGGGGCCGATGAGTTGTACGGCGTAGCCTGTGAAGATCATTATCAGGCCCTTCACTTTAAGACTGGTAGTCAAAAACAGTGGTGGTCAAGAATTAAGAAGCTGGTTGGGGCTAATCACCAAAAGAGCGACTGGAGTTGGTTTAGGCGATTAAAGTTACCGTCTAAGAAAAGGAGGCCGTTAAAGTTTTCCTTTGACCGGTGGCCAAGAATCGAAGTAGTAGCAGACAGTATGCGGGTGGGTAAAACTACGGCGGCTAGGGCTTTGGGTATAGAGCTTAAAAAACTGGGTCTGCCAGTAAGAGTCAGTTTAGAGGATTGGTCGAATAATCCCTATTTGGAAAAGAGTTACCTTGATTCGTCGGAATGGATACTTTTGTCACAAGAGTGGTTTGCTAAGAAAAAATTTGAGCAAATTAAACGTGGAGAGAAAGAAGCAATATTTATTCAGGATGTTAGTCCGGAGATGGATTTTGCTTATGCTTTGACCAATGTGCTCATGGGTAGGATGTCAAAGGAGCATTTTAAGGATTACTTTAAGTTCTATTCTAGCCACAAATGGGAAAATCTGCCGGCTCCAGACGTATTGGTTTATTTGACGATTAGCGATGAAGCCTTAGTGAAAAGGGCGTTGGAGAGTGTTAGGGATCTGGAGAAGATTGATCCATCATATTTTTTGTTGATGCGAGCGGTTAATCGAACCTGGCTGGCTGATTCAGACCATATGACGGTGGTTAATATTGATACTGACGACCTTGATTTTTCTAAAGAAGGCCCGGCTAGAAAAGCCTTAGCCGGGCAGGTTTTAAAAAAACTACACGATTTAGGCTGGAAGTGGGATAATAGTTTTACTGCTGAGATGAAAAGGCAGGATTGGTTTGCTATGGTAGCAATATGAAAAAACAACCGTGGTGGCAAGATCTTAAGAAAATTGGTAGCTGGCCGCTTGGTTGGTTAGCCGAAGTTGAATTTCCTGACCAGAGGAAAGCTCAAAAGGAAAAGGGTAGAAAGTGGCCGAGAATTGAAGTGGGAGGCGACACCATGCGGGTGGGTAAAACCACGGCGGCAGTGGTGTTAAATGAACAGTTTAAGAGGAGGGGTCTGTCGGTTAATTTATCTGACGAAGATTGGCAGTCAAATCCATATTTGTTTGAAAGTTATCGGGATTCTTCCAAGACGATTTTTGAGTCGCAAAAATGGTTTGCTCAACGTAAGTATGAACAGTTAGGCAGGGAAAATAACTCGATTATGATTCAGTGCGTTCATCCGGAAATGGATTTTTGCTACGCTTTGACCAACGCGATTATGGGCAAGATGAATCAACGCCATTTTAAAGCCTATATGAGAGTTTATCTGTCTTTGGGGTGGGATAAAATTGCGGCGCCTGATTTACTTGTTTATGTCACTGCCAGCGATGATATTTTAGTCAATCGAGCCCAACGGTCAGCGAGAGATTTTGAAGTAATTGATCCGGAATATCTTTTGGTGATGAAGTTTTTAAACCAAACTTGGCTCAGTGGAGCTAAAAAGAGAATGGAGGTGTTAGTGATAGATACTGACAATTTTAACTTTGCCCTCAACCAGAAATCCAGAAAGGAGTTGTCTGACCAAGTGATTAAAAAACTAAAGCAGAGAGGTTGGAGATTAAAGTGAGAAAACAGCAGGGTAAGTTGATAGTTTTTGAGGGAATCGACGGTTCGGGTAAAGCCACGCAGGCAAAGTTATTGTTTAATTATTTAAAGAAGAGAAAAGTGGCTGTGGAGGAGATTGCTTTTCCAAGATATGACACCATTCACGGCCAGGTAGTTAAGCGGATGCTTCAGGGTGAGTTTGGTAAAAGCGTTAAT
>DAIPJT010000059.1:0-3308 GCA_036770125.1 Patescibacteria group bacterium | reverse complement strand
CTTTTTCGGCTTCCGCCGTATACTCCCCCTTCCGAGCAAGGTAATTCATTTTACACCGATGCAAAAAAACCACCTGGGCTTTTCCTTTGTTCTCCGCTTTCCCCTGCCACACCTCCATAGCCGGACCTTCGAGTGCTCTTTCAAAGGAAAAAGACAGTGGCCAAGGCAATCCACCTGTTTTATTCATCTCATTTAATCTTTTTGTTGCTTCTTCTGCTCCTTGCCCACCCGAAAGAAAAGTTATCCCTGACACTTCCGAAGGAACAGTTCTTTTTAGAACATCTAAAGTGCTTTGCACCATTTCCTCAATTGTTACTATCTCTATGCTGTCCTTTCCGGGCAAAACCATGTTAGGTTTCAAAATCATGCCCGATAAATTTACCTTGTGATCTTCTAAATGTTTAAAAGTACTCATCAGAGTCGCCCTGGTTACCTCCTCACATCTTTGCAAGGAATGGTTTCCGTCCATTAAAACTTCAGGTTCCACAACCGGAACAATGCCTGCTTCCTGGCACAAAGCAGCGTATCTTCCTAAAACTTCGGCGTTGGAGTCAAGACAAATTTGAGTAGGAATACTCTCACTAATGACAATGACCGTTCTGAATTTGGCAAAAGACACATCCATTTCTTTGTATTCAACCAATCTGTCACGTAATCCATCCAACCCTTCAGCAATTTTTTCTCCGGGAAAATTGGCCAAAGGATGACATTTCTTGTCAACCTTGATACCGACCAAAACGTTTTTTTCTGTTAATAATTCGGGAAACGACTTATTGTTAGAAGTCTTCTGGCAAATAATTTCGTCATTCAAAATCACGCCACCGACATACTTCTCAAAACCATCTGTTGTGAGCAACAGTTCACGAAGTTGTTTACGCAGTTCGGCTGTCGGTTTAATTCCTACTGCCTCCATTCTTTTGTTAGTCGACTCCTCAGTAGCATCAGTTGCCAACAAGCCTTTGTGGTCAGCAACTAATTTTTGAGCCGTTTCGCCGAGGGCAGACATTGTCTAAGAATACCACAAAACATGGTATGATGGAGGTGTGGACAAGGCATTAACCACCATCCTCAGCGTCGCTGTTATTCTTCTTTGCATGACGGCGGGGTTTATTGCCTGGCAAAATCAGAGGCTGGTCAAACAAATTAGGGCAAGTCTACCGACACCAAGCCCTATCCCAACAACAAACCCAAAGGGTTCCCCCTTGGGGACTCCCGACCCGTATATCGGCTGGAAGGAATACAAAGAAGTTGAACTGAAATTAACTTTCAAAGCTCCCCTGAAAATAAACGTCAAAGTTACCGACAACGTCATTACTCTTCAAGACTATCCCTTTGGCGCCCCACCACCGGACAATTATTACAAAGCTACTGTTGTGGTAGCCGATGGGGCTGTTGATAAAACCACCACCCTCAAGGGTGACAAAACTATAACCGAAAAAATCCTAGCTACCTTTGTATGGGAAAACTAAAAACTGTAACTGTATCATTTTTTCGTGCCTCCAAGGAGAGACCTTGGAGGCTCGTTTTACTTTTAATCATTTTGACTTTGATAGTTCTATACCTCCTAAACATCAAAGCATCTAAAAAACTTAATACTAGCTGTGTCGTTAGTGGTTGTAACAGTGAAATCTGCCAAAACAAAGATGACGAACCCATGGCTTCAATTTGTTTGTGGAATAAAAAGTTTACCTGTTACAAAAACGCCAAATGCGAAGCTCAAAAAGACAACACTTGTGGCTGGACCATGGATCAAAACCTCACCTCCTGTCTCTCTGGCTTTAACTAAATTTTCTTGCTGTGTTTTTTCAACCACAAAGTGATAATTTTTATATCCAGTTTTTCATTGTCCACCGCTACTATAAATTCAACTGCACTCTTAACAGAAGCGGCTAAGTGATATTTATTAAGATATAAAAATCGCTTAGCCGACAGCCACGCAGTTCTTTTATTGCCATCGGTAAATGGATGATTCATACACAGGGATTGTAACAAAGCCCCTGCTTTGATAAACACGTCAGGATACAAGTCTTGATTATTAAAAGTAGCTTTTGGCCTTTCAACCGCTGAATGAAGAAGCGAAAAATCTCGGACTGAAGCCTTAGTCCCCGCTTTTTTTATTAAAGCTTCGTGAATAGCGTAAACTTCATCAATATTAACGTACCGATAGTTCATCTAAAATTTCTTTGTCTTCAGACAAAACAGTCTTTAGCCATTTCTTAAATTCGGCACCTACCCCCGACTTAACATTTGAACTTTCCTCTACTCTTTTAATTACAAAGCCAGTGCCATCAGCCATTTCCGCCACTACCACCCGACTTCCAGCCTTAAGGTTTTGTTTTATCAACAAATGGCTTGGAATAGCTACCACATTACTGTTTCCAGCTTTAAATATTGTTTGTTCCATGTTAGTACAATGTTAGTACAACACTTTGTTGTTGTCAAGCCCCGTGTTTGCGGGCGAGGACTTTAACAACGGCTCTAGAAATCTCTTCTTTGTTTAATCCGTGTTTGTCCAAAAGTTCCTGATAAGTACCCGATTCGCCAAAAGCGTCTTTCACTCCTACCATCTCCATGGGAGTGGGATAATTTTGAGCCAAGACTTCAGCCACAGCACCCCCCAAGCCCCCGGCCAACTGGTGCTCCTCCACTGTCACCACTGCCCCGGTTAACTTGGCATAATGCAAAACAGTTTGCTCATCCAAAGGCTTGATCGTGTGCACATTCCCTACCACTACCGGTGTTTCTACCAGTAAGGCTTCAGCCAAAATCGGCCCCGTACCAAAAACGGTTACTTGAGGGTCTGAATCTTCACGCAAAACATGTATTTTTCCAACTCCAAAAGGCGTGTCTTTATTTGTAATCGTCGGTGTCTCTCCTCTGGGCAGTCTGATGTAGACTGGTTTACCATCAAAGGCGACCGCACGAATCAGTTTTTTCAACTCAACTGCGTCACAAGGAGAAAAAACCTGACAATTAGGCAAGGACCGCATCAGGGCAATGTCCTCCATCCCCATATGGGTCGCCCCATAAACTGCTGCCGATAATCCGGCGTGGTTGCCGATGATTTTAACCGGCACATTGTTTAAAGCTATGGCGGTCTTAATCTGCTCCCAGTTTCTGCCCGGGGAAAAAGCAGCGTAGGAAGTGATAAAGGGGATTTTGCCCACAGCGGCCAACCCCGAGGCCACCGTTACCAAATTCTGCTCCGACACCCCAATGTCAAAAAAACGGTCGGGAAATTTCTCCCGAAAGGCTTTTAAGCCGGTTGACTCACCCAAATTAGCCGTCAAAGCTACAATCCGTTCATC
>DAIPJT010000002.1:0-20584 GCA_036770125.1 Patescibacteria group bacterium | reverse complement strand
AACCTAGTCTCCCGAGTGGCCAAAATGGCCACAGGGTTAGAATTTAAACCTGGCCGACTCGACAAAGAAAAAATCTATCAAGAAGGATTGGCTCAAGCTCTTTCTGACTTCCGTTTTGATTTAGCACTTCAACAAATTTGGCTGGATATCGTAGCAGTCGATAAACATATAAATCAAAACACGCCGTGGCTGGTCAAAGACCAAGACAAACTTTATAGGATTTTAGAGGAAGAAATAGAGGATATTAGAAAAATTGCTATACGGCTTGCACCTTTTCTGCCAGAAACGGCCGGTAAGATTGAAGGGATTTTTACAGCCGAGAAAATTGTAGCCACTACACCTCTTTTCCCAAGAATATAAAGTATGACCGGAGAAAAAAAGGAGAGACTGCTCCAACGATCACTGGAAATTCTACCGGGATTTGTTTCTTGGAACATTATCCTTTTCCCCTACTGGGGCATTTTAGTCATCCCCAACGTCGTCGCCTATTTTATTTTAGGCTTTAACATCTACTGGTTTTATCAGTCTTTCCAATTGGCCACCACGGCTTTTTTTTCTCACTTAAAAATCCTGGCCTTTAAAAAATTTGCCTGGGAGGCAGAAATTCTTACTTTCAAAGATTACCGAAAAATAAGGCACGTGGTCATTGTTCCCACCTACAAAGAACCCTTACACACCCTAAGACGAACGCTTGACTCAATTGCCAAACAAACCATGAACACTAAACAGATCCACGTGGTCATTGCTTTTGAAAAAAGAGAGGACGAAAACGACAGAAACGAAAAATCACAGGTTTTGAAAAAAGAGTTCGGGCAATTATTTGGTGGACTACATTTTAATGTTCACCAGTTGGTACCGGGTGAAATTGTTGGTAAAGCTTCCAATGAAAAATCGGCCGCCGTCTGGTTTAAACAAAACGTCATCGACAAGGGACGAACCGACATAAACTACACCGTTGTCACCAGCTGTGATGCCGATCATGTCTACCACCCCAACCACTTTGCTGCCCTCACTTACAAATTTTTAGACAACCCCAACCGTTATTCATCTTTCTGGCAACCGGCAGTGATGTTTTACAACAACATCTGGGAAATTCCGGCTATCACTCGAGTTCCCAATACTTTAGCTTCCATCTGGAACCTGGCTCAGTTACCCCGTCGGGACAGACTCATCAATCAACAAAACTACTCCCTTTCCTTCAAGCTTTTAGACGAGGTGGGTTATTGGGATCCGGACAAAATTCCGGAGGATTGGGGAATTTTCTTTAAAGCCTACTTTGCCAAAGACGGCAAAGTAGAAGTTGAACCAATTTATCTCCCCCTAATGGCCGACGCCGCCCAATCGGATGGTTTCTGGAAAACAATCAAAAACCAATATGAACAGTTCAAGAGGTGGGCCTGGGGAGTGTCTGATACGCCTTGGATAATTAAAAATTACTTTACCAACCGCAAGATTTCTTTTTGGGACAAAACCATGCGCCTTTTGTTTGTCATCCAATCCCATTTTCTGTGGCCGGTTAACTGGTTTTTGGTTACCATCGGTTTAACCGTGCCCACTCTCCTTAATCCCCGATTCGCCAAAACCACCCTGGCCTACACCGTTCCCAAAATTTCCTCGGCAATTCTGACCATTGCCCTTTTATTTTTTATTATTGTTCTCTTTGTCGATAACGTCTATAAACCGGCTCCAAAAACCCAAAAGTTTTTGAGAAAACTCTTGACTCCTTTTGAGTTTGTTCTTTTACCCGTCGCCGGTTTGATTTTTTCGGCCATCCCCGGTCTGGACGCCCATACCCGACTGATGCTTGGAAAATACTTGGAATACAAAGTGACAGAGAAAGTGTAACGTTTCTCTGTCATCCCCGACCTGATCGGGGATCCATACAAACACTGTCCTTTCGGAAAAAAACCTGGATCCCGTGTCCCTCCAATACGGCGGGCAGGCAAGCACGGGATGACAACAGGAAGTGTGAGATAATAAATGATAATATTGATATATGATTGTAAAGATCATCTTCTGGCTCAAAAAACACGAGCCACCCGTTTGGTTTTTGTGGCTTTTGATTGCAGTCTTAATCTTGCGCATTCCCTCAGTCTTTGAACCTTACTCTTACGGTGATGAAATGATTTACCTCACCTTGGGAGAAGCCGTCAGACGGGGAATTACTTTATACAAATATATCCACGATAACAAACCACCCCTTTTGTACTTAATAGCTGGTTTATCCGGCAACTTAATGATGCTCAAAGTTATCTTGGGTTTTTGGTCATTGGTCACGATTTACCTTTACTATCGCCTGATGTCCTTGATGTCGAAAAATCGCACTCTGGTAAAAATAGCCACCATCGCCTTCGGCATTTTAACCACCATTCCCACTTTTGAAGGCAATATTGCCAACGCCGAAGTTTTCATGGTTGGTCCCACTATCCTGGCCATGATTCTGTTACTAAAATCTTCATACTCGACACAACGTCATCCCCGACCTGATCGGGGATCCATACAAACAAAGGCCTGGATCCCGTGTCCCTCCAATACGGCGGGCAGGCAAGCACGGGATGACAACAGGTGCAAGATTATTATCAATCTATTATTAGCAGGGGTGTTGTTTGCCATAGCCGTTCTTTTCAAGTTTCCGGCCATTTTTGACATTCCCGTTGTTTTTTTGTACTGGCTTTTGACCAAAAAACCCCTGAAAAAAACTCTGGCCGGGGGAATTCTTGTCTTTACCGGTTTTGCAACCCTGATTTTGGGAACTTTTGTCTATTATTTTGCCAAGGGAGCCGGACCGGAATATTTAGTAGCCGCTTTCCTGCAAAACTTGGGCTACGTCTCCAGCTGGACGGCCAGCGCCCAGT
Source organism: Patescibacteria group bacterium (assembly GCA_036770125.1). GTDB lineage: Bacteria > Patescibacteriota > Microgenomatia > UBA8517 > UBA8517 > DAIPJT01. The sequence continues at coordinate 17,729 of DAIPJT010000002.1, read as the reverse complement.
TGCCTTTCTGGCAAAAAAACGCTGGTTTGCTCATCCGTTTCGGCATCTTGGTAGTAATTTCTCTGGGGTTATTTCTTAAACATCACCCAATCAAAAAAGAATTCCTGTTTTTTGTTCTCTGGTTAATCTTTGCTTTGTTCGCCGTCACCTTATCCGAACGCCCATATCCCCATTATTTTGTCCAGGCCTTACCAGCTGTAGCCTATTTTTTAGCTCTCTTGTTTGTTGATAAATCTATTTACCAAGTCATTTCAATTCTCCCGTTATCCCTAGCCATTTTTGTTCTGGTCTATTTTAAATTCTGGTATTACCCTACTACTCCCTACTATACCCGCTTTTTGCGGTACGCCACCGGGCAGTCTGATAAAAAATCATACTACCAAGACTTTGATCGTAAACTACCTGTTTATTATCAAATAGCCCAAAAGGTAACGGCTGAAACTCAACCCTCAGACCCGGTTTTGGTTTGGGGAGATGCTCCAACTATCTATGCTTTGTCCAAACGATTGCCTCCCATTAAATATGTCGCCGGTTATCATATCAATGATTTCTACAGCTGGGATAAGGTTTTAACCGATATCACTACTAGACCTCCAAAAATAATTGTTCTGGAAGAAAGATTTCAAAATGAAAAAATTATGGATTTTTTGGAAGAGCACTACGGCTTTGTCGCTTTTACTGAGGGATTCCAGATTTGGAAGTTAATTAACCCATGAGAAAAGAAGTTGTCAAAAGCTCGATTTACAACCTAGCTGTCATCATCAATATTTTAGGTTTAGTCATAAGTGTAATCACAGCTTTTTTTCTCTTACCGCCGGTAATTCCTCTTTTTTACGGTAACCTGCAAACTACTTCCCAAATAACCTCTCGTTTTCTTTATCCACTCCCCATTGTTCTTTCTTTGGGTTTTTCCTTGATTAACAAGCTGGTAGATAAGGAAACCGACCTCTTTTTAACCAGCATTTGCAAAACGGCCACATTAATCACCACCATCTTTGCTATAGTCACTCTGATTAAAATTTATTTATTGGTTGGCTATCGCTTGGTATGAAACTTTTTTCCTGGTTACCCATTATTGTTCCCGCCCTTACAGCCTGGGCAATAACTCCTTGGGTGATTAAAATAGTCAAAAAATTGGGGCTGATTGATTACCCAAACAACAAAGCCAAGGCCATTCATACCACTCCCTTACCACGTGGTGGCGGATTGGCAGCTTTTGTTGCTATCTCGGTAGCATTAATGATTTTTTTGCCGGTAGATAAAATTACCCTGTCGATTATTGTCAGTTTAGCCGTCATTACTATTTATGGTCTGGCCGATGACAAAAAAGATCTCAACCCCTACTTAAGGTTTCTTTTGCAAATAGGGGTAGCCACCATTCCGGTTTTGGCCGGGGTCAGAATCAATTTTACCACTAATCCCATAACCCAGGGAGTTCTCACCCTTGGGGGTTCAGAGAATTTGCTTCTCCGGGCTTTACCCTTTGTTTTTTCTGTCTGTTGGATTGTTTTTTTGATGAACATTCTGAACATGGGGGCTAAAGGCATCGATGGCCAATTAAGTGGAGTGGTAACCGTTAGTGCTTTAACTATTGCCCTTCTATCACAAAAATATTCGGCCGATATCACCCAATGGCCGGTAATTGTCCTCTCTTTAATTGTAGCCGGTGCTTACCTCGGGATGATTCCCTGGAATGCTTACCCCCAAAAAATCATGCCGTCTTTTTCCGGTTCAAATATTGCCGGTTTCATGCTGGGAGTTTTATCCATTCTCTCTACCGCCAAAGTAGGAACTCTTTTAGTTACTCTGGGTATCCCCATCATTGACACTTTTTACGTCATGACCAGAAGAGTCCTGGCCGGCAAGTCCCCCGTCTGGGGCGACAAGGGTCATCTTCACCACCGTCTCTTGGACCTGGGTATTGGCAAACGCCAAATTGCTTATTTGTACTGGGCATCAACAGCAATTCTTGGTATGATAGCTTTGAATCTCAACGCCACTTCTAAGATTTACACAATTGTTGGTGTCGCTTTTTTTCTGGGTGGCTTAGCCCTTTTTTTTGAATATGCAAAAAATCAAAAATCTGGTTCTTGAAATCAGGCCACTGCATTGGATTAAAAATCTCTCGCTTTTTGGAGCTTTGATTTTTTCTGGTCTGGCCAACATTGAATTTTATCGTGACATTGCCTTTTTGGCTTTTGTGGCTTTCTGTTTTGCCAGTTCGGCAACCTACGTTTTCAATGACATCATTGATCGAAGCAAAGATCAAAACCATCCCATCAAAAAATTCCGGCCAATGGCCGCCGGTCTAGTCACCGTGCCGGAAGGCCTGCTAATTATTTTCTTTACCTCAAGTATGTCTTTGGCCGTTGCCAACTCCATTAACCATCTTTTTACCGTCTTGATTGTCATCTATCTCGTTCTCCAATTTTTTTACAGTTTAATCTTAAAAAAAATTCCCATCCTGGACATCCTGATTATTGCCTCCGGTTTTGTTATTCGGGTTTACGCCGGAGCCATTGCCGTTAACGCCCACTTATCGGTCTGGTTTTTGTTGTGTGTCGTGTCGGTGGCTCTCTTTTTGGCCGCCGGTAAAAGGCGGTCTGAACTAAACACCGCCCTAAAATTTGCTACCCGTAATTCCCTGGAGCGTTATTCAAAAGAGTTGCTGGATTCTTATGTCACCATGTTTGGCAGTGCCTCCTGGATGAGCTGGGCGCTGTACACTTTTTTTGAATCTCCCAAAGCCTCCATGCCCTTGTGGCTGACTTTAGCTGAAATTTCCAAAACGACCACGGTCAACAAGCTTTTAATGATCACTATCCCTCTGTCCATTTTTGCCATTATGAGATACCAATCCTTGATTTTTCAAGAGAAGGGAGAGGCTCCCGAAAAAATTCTTCTTCGCGATATTCCTCTTTTATCTTCAGTTTTTTTGTGGGGAACTATTGTAATCTTTATTCTCTATGGAGGTCTGTCCTTCAGATAATTGGTGTGGGTGAGGGAGAGGGAGCGGGTGTAACCAGAGTAGCGTATTTATTCGACACCCAACCCTGTTTTTCAAGATCGGCATTGTCGGTAAATTTAATCTTAAACCAGCCGGTTTTTTCGTCCTTTTCTACCAATTCGTAGGGTTTACCCGGCACCACTTGACCAACTTCAGTCCCCAAAGTGGAGGCTTCATTTCGAACTCTCAAAAAACCGGTGGGTGTATCCAAAATATAAAGATAAGTGACCGGAACCGACGGCGGTGTAGGCAAAGAAGACGGAGCCGGAGATTCTTCAATAAATCCCGGGTCTTTGGCTAGAGTACAAGCCACTATTAGTTTATACCCCTTTTTATTTCTGACATTGGTCTTTCTTTCTCGATACCCTTGGGCGGTTATTAAAATCGAGTGGTCACCTTCTTTAATGTCATCAACTTTAATGGGGGAAGTCTCCTTCCTCTTATCATCAATTATCAAGAGGGCGTCTTTAGGTGTTGTAACCACCGAAACTGAAGCTTGGTTTAAATCCGACTTCTCATAAGAAACGAGGATGTCCGAGGAGGTTTCCGGAGTCGGAGAAAAAGTTCTTTGATAGACCGTTTTTACTCCAGACACCAAAGTCAATTTGGTTTCAAAAGGAACCAGTTCCTGATCAGAAATGGGAATTAGTTTCAAGGTGACCTCACCGGCCGTCGTAGTTAAATCAAATCTGGTCTGACCCACCTCATGACCATTGATAAAAACCCGGGACTTGGGAGTGGTGTCCACCAACAAACCAGCTTTGGTAGAACGAAAAAAAAGATTGTAGCCCCAAAAACCTGCCCCTAAAAGTAGCCCCACCGACAAAATTAAAACGATTTTCCAAACCGGCTTCACAAGTAGTGATTGTATCAGATCAGACTTCTTCTTGCATTTAATCAAAAGAAATGGGTATACTAAAAATACTTATTAATTCTCATGCCCAACGACAATCCTGTCCAACCAATAACATCAGTCCCAACACCCGATCCAATTCCGACTTCTCCTTTTAGTGCCACCTCTTCGGACGTCCCCACTCCTGTACCCACTCCAGACTTGGGTGGGGGTGGTATTCCACCAACTGTTTCTGTTGACGACAAACCAAAAAAATATTTTGTCAGTCCTAAAGGCCGAAAGTTTGTCGCCACTTTATTCGGGCTTTTGATCCTAGTCGGTGGCCTCACCACCGGAGGATACTTAGTCCAACAACAGCAGCTTCTTCAACAAAAGGCGTCTACCGGTAGGCCGGAAGTTTGCGATCCAATACAAAGTGATTCTGAATGTATTGAAATTGGCATCGGGGGGGAATGTGGAACCGGCAAGACCTGTCAGGTCAGTGCAGGAAGCACTGTTTGTTCTTGTCTAACTGGAGAAACAACCACCACCATCTCTTGCCAAAATATTAGAATATATGATTTTAACTGGACACTCTTATCCGCAGCCGATTTGAAACTCCTCAAACCAGGTGACCGAGTCTATTTAACTGTAACAGGGGAGCCAACTACCGAAAACTTTGACAAAGCCCACTTCTCCATTAATGACGGTGCCTGGATTGAAGTTGGAAGAGACCATATTCATACGGGGACTACCACCGAATTTTTCTATCTATATACCATCCCGTCAAACAACTCTGCCTTTAAAGTTAAAGCCGAGGTCCATTCCGTAACCTTAAATACCTGGATATGAAAAAGAGAATATTACCGATTGTCATCATAATTGCCGTGATTCTTTTAGCTGGAGTGTCGGTTTTTTTGGGCAATAAACTTCTGACCACCCGTAACGAATCGGTTTCCCCCGCCGCCCCAGAAAGCAAACCCGCCGCCTATACTGGCCAAATCAGTGGGACTGACAGTTGCAACAAGGTCAAAATCCAGGTGATTGAATCCCCCTCCTGCCCCCAACTGTCTAAAACCGGCAACAGCACCTGTCCCGTTTCGGTCGGAGCCAAAAATGAAGTTGCCAGCTATCAAACTACTTACAGAATTACCTCGAACGACGGACAGGTCCACACTGTTACCTTCCGAACCTCCAGCAATTTCTGTAACTCTGCCTGTGGCACCTACTATGACAAATTTGGGGGAATTTTCTCCTGTAGCGAACCTCTAACTCCAGGGGAGAACGTCGTCGACCAGGCCGTCCCCTATGACATTGTTATCAAAGGTGACTCTCCCACTGGTTTAGCTTGTGGCACTTATCAACAAGATATTTGGATTGATAGCGTGGATGGCAACATATCCTGCAACTTCAAAACCGCTGACGGCAACGTGGGAGCCTGGGGAATGTGCCAAACCGGGATTGACTGTCCCGCCGAAACAACTCGGCCCACTCCGACTTCTCCGGCAGAACCAACACCAGTAGCGGGTCAACATTGTGCACCACTTCAATGGTCGCTGGCCACACCCGCGCCTACAGCTACCCCAAGCCCAACAGGTTCTCCTTCGGGGACACCCACTCCGACCCCCACAGCTACACCGACTGCTACACCAACAGCCACTCCCAAATCCTGCAACCTGTCCTGTGACGAGAATGCCGACTGTGCAAATAGCCTAATCTGCAGTGGTAATATGTGCCGCAAACCGGAATGTACCGGAGAAACAGACTGTGTTTGTCCAATCGCCGTCAGACCTACACCCACTCCAGCCGGCCCCAGCCTGCCAAACGCCGGTTTTAGTGCTCCCACCGTTATGGGTATTGGAGGAGGGCTTCTCTTGGTCATCACAGCCATACTCCTGGCCCTGTAGCCTCAAAAACTTGACAAGGGCAGGGTAGAGAGATAAAATCCCACCCGTTTGAGAAAACAAACCAACATCCTCCCAAAAAAGGCTCTTGTCTCCTTTGTGTCCAAAAACCCCAAACTTAAGGAGTGGATTTTCTATGGCCAAGCCTTTTCCGTTCTAGCTATAAATGTGGCCTTCCCAACACCTGTTTTCACCCGTGAAAACTCGGACGAGAGTCCTTTTGAAAACCGAACCGTGACCATAGAGGCCGACAGCCTTCTGCCGGAAAAAAGACTGGTCAGGCTCCCTACCCTGTCTCTCGTCCTGACTCAAAAATACAGCCTTTTTCACCCAGGCATAGATATCGACGGAACAACCGGCGAACCGATTTTCCCTGTTGCCAAGGGAGTGGTTGTGGCTACCGAAAATTCCCGTTTTGCCTATGGTAAGGCGGTCTATGTTGACCATGGCAGTGGCTATACTTCTCTCTATGCTCATTTATCAGAAATTGAGGCTGACGAAGGTCAGTTTGTTGACGTGGATACCGAAATCGGCCTAATGGGCTCCACCGGCCACTCTACCGGTCCCCACTTACACCTGGAAATTCGCAAAAACGGTCTACCCGTTAACCCCCTATCCGTCTTGCCCAAAAACTAAAGGAAATTAGAGGAATTTAGGGGAACTTGGGAAAATTAACATCCTGCAAATTCCTGTAAAATCCTCTAAACTAGTCTTGTGAGTAAGGCTGATCCAATAATTCAGGCACAAATAGACAAAACCTACAAAGAATTGTTTGCGCCAGAAACGATCGTTCAAAAATCTCGTGTCTCCAAAACTACAAACGGTTATATTTTTCTGGTTGCCTGGGCCAATGCCTCTTTGTTGCGAGTCTTGGTCAGAAAATTTACCGGAATTCTGGCTAGATCGGAATATCGTTTAAAAGCTCAGTTGGATGATGCGGCCAGGTCAGTAGTGGCCAATATTGAAGAAGGTTTTGCCCGCCCCAACACCAAAGAATATTTAGCTTTTTTGGGTTTTTCTCAAGCTAGTTTGGTTGAAGTAAGGGGTGATATACAGAGGGCCAACCAGGATGGATTTCTAAAATCGGTTAAAGGGTCGAGTTTAAAGAACTTGAAAATAGACTTGACTAATTGGCATGAGGCTTTGAGAAAATCGGTAATTTCTAGAGGAATTTATAGGAATTTGGAGGAAAATATAGGATCCTTTAAGTTCCTTTATTATCCTGTAGACGATTTGAATCCAAGGGTTTTAACTTATGAAGTTTTTATTGAATTAATTAACAAAACAGCCTGGCACTTGCAAAAATTGGTAGAATCACTAGAAAGGAAAATATCAGCAGATAAAAAAACTCTATATGGATTTTAATAATCCATCCCACCCATTCCACCTTGAGGCATTTGTCCTGAGCCTGCCGAAGGATTCTTTTCCGGTATGTCGGTTACTAAGCCTTCGGTGGTTAAGACCATCATGGCAATGGAGGCGGCGTTTTGTAAGGCCGATTTGGTGACCTTCAAAGGGTCCAAAATCCCAAACTTGGTCATCGAACCCATTTCCCCGGTCAAAGCATTAAAGCCAAAGTCCACCTCTGTAGCCTCTTCAATCTTTCTCAAAATATAGCCGTCATCTTCTCCGGCATTTTTGGCCAGCCAACGAACCGGCATTTCCAAAGCCTCGTAAACAATATCAATCCCCACCTGCAAATCTTTGCTTCGGGTATCCTTCATTCCATCCAACTTTAGATTTTTCAAAACTTTCCTGGCCTTCAAAAGAGCCACTCCGCCACCCGGCAGAATTCCTTCTTCAACAGCCGCCTTGGTTGCCCCTACCGCATCTTTGACCCGCTCTTTGCGATCGTTCATTTCCACCTCAGTAGCAGCCCCAACATTAATCTGAGCCACCCCACCAGTTAACTTAGCCAGTCTCTCTTCCAGTTTTTCTTTATCAAAATCGGAAGTGGTAGTTTTAACCATCGTTTTTAACATGTCTACTCGAGCCTTGATAGCGCCCGATTTACCTTTTCCGCCAATAATACGGCAGTTGTCTTTGTCGGCCCAGATTTTGTCGGCCCGACCCAAATCCTCAACTTCAATATTCTCAAACTTTTTGCCCGTATCGTCGCTGACGACCACTCCACCGGTCAAAACCGCAATGTCTTCCAGCATTTCCTTGCGTCTATCACCAAACCCCGGAGCTTTAATGGCCAAAACATTGAAAGTCCCCCGCATTTTGTTGACCACCAAGGTAGCCAAGGCCTCACCTTCAATTTCGTCGGCAATAATCACCAAATTTTTAGAAACCTTCACAAACTTCTCCAAAAAAGGCAAAAGTTCTTGGATGGAAGCAATCTTTTTGTCGGTTAATAACAAATAGGCGTCATCAATTTCGGCTTCCATTTTGTCTGGGATGGTGACAAAGTAAGGCGAAGCATAGCCTCGGTCAAATTCCATGCCCTCCTTATATTCAATATCGATGGTTAAGCCCTTCCCATCCTCAACGGTTACTACCCGATCTTCTTTCCCCAAGGCCTCGGCAATTTTGGCTCCAATCTCCTCATCTCCGGCCGAAATCGTCGCCACCTGGGTAATCTCTTCTCGATTTTTAATGGGTTTAGCGTTTTTCTTGAGTTCGGCAATCACGGCTTCCACTGCTTTTTCAATCCCTTTTTTGATTACCATCGGATTAGCCCCGGCAGTCACATTTTTCATTCCCGACTGGGTCATCACTTGGGCTAACAAAGTAGCAGTGGTCGTTCCATCCCCCGCATTATCGTTGGTTTTGCTCGAAGCCTCCTTAACCAATTGAGCTCCCATGTTCTCAAACGGATCCGGTAAATCAATCTCTTTGGCCACCGACACACCATCATGAACAATGTTGGGAGCTCCCCACTTTTTGTCCAAAGCAATGTTTCGCCCTTTTGGCCCCAAAGTGGTTACCACGGCCCGGGCCACCACATCAATGCCTTTTAACAAAGACTGTCTCGCCTCGTCACCAAATTTCAATTGTTTTGCCATAATTAAATTTCAAATATATACAAATTACAAATAAATACCAATTCCCAATTGGCCATTTGTATTTATTGGATTATTTGTGTTCATTGGTATTATTTAGCCGTCTCAACGGCGAGTATGTCTTCAAACTTGGCAAATAAATATTCGACGTTGTCGATCTTGACCTCACTGCCACCCCACTTTTTGTAAATGACTGTATCCCCCATCTTGCAAGGAGCTTTTCTAACTTTGCCATTGTCCAATAGCTCATCATCACCAATGGCCAACACTGCCCCTTTTTGGGGTTTTTCGGAAACACTATCCGGTAAATAAATACCCGAGGCGGTTTTTTTCTCTGCCTCCAGAGGAAGAATTAAGGCGTAACCCGCTGTCGGTTGAAGATTAACTTTTTTTATTTTCACAAAGTGAATCATAATTTATCACTTGGCAGTTGTCAAGGGCTGGTGCCAAACACTCCCCCTACTCCTCGAGTTTGCAACTCCCACAAGAAATTGTATACTGGAGTATTGACTCCAACATGATATTCAATAACCTGAATCTAAGTCAAAAAATTCCCCACCCCCATTTGCCTCCTCTTTCTCCAAGAAAGAAACGGGGGCTTCTGGGATTATTGATGACTGTTATATTATTGGGTGGACTGGCCATAGGCGCCACACTTGTTAAAGAAACGTCAAATATTCAGCAAAGAGCCGCTTCTGTTTCCGGCATTAAAGCTATTACTCAAATTAAAGATCGCATCAGCCAAGATTTGATGGACTCATTGTCAGATGATGATCGAATTAGAGCCGGAGAGTATTTTTCAACAATGAAACAGGATGGTTCGTGGGAGGGAATAAATATGAAAGCCGCCGACGGATTAGGTGTTTATCAACATATGACCAGAGTTCTGGACATTGCTAAAGTGTACAAAGAACGAAATGATCCAGCTTGGTTGGCAAGAATTGAGCTCTCGACATCCTTTGCCAACAAAGAACTGGTTGACCTTCTTGGAAGTTCGAGGCCTGGTTGGTCTTGGTATCTCGACATCGGTGTTACCGACTACGGTTATGGCCAATTGCTGATTCTTTTGGATAAAAAAATTAACACAAAACTTTACAACGAAACAGCCCTTTTGGTCGAAAGGCTTACTGATTTTAATAGTGACGTTGACAATTGGGCAAACCAAAAGAGTGGCGCCAATAAAGTTTGGAGGGCCATGGCAAAGTTTTACTCTGGTTTAATATCCAACAATGACGCCAAATTGTTAACCGCGAAAAACTGGATGGAAAGAGGCCTTACCCCAAACCCATACCCTCTAAACACAAACGGGAAACCAAATCAGGACTATTTAAACGGTATCATGCCAGATTATAGCTACTTATTCCATAACGGAGTCTTGCAAACCGGATCCTACGGGACGAACGACCCATATTTCGCTAGCGCTTACAATTTTTTTACAAACGGAACAGTTTACCAACTTGAGACAGCCCCTCTCCAAACACAATTCAATTTCCTCACCAACGGTCTCGAATGGATATACTTTAAAGGAAACAAGGATGTTCTGTCTTTAGGTAGAGAAACAAACCGCCTCTCACGTACCACATACCAAGACAACCAAAGAGAAACCGCCATTCTAACGTTGGCTTACTTTTACCAAACAACCATGGATGCCAACAACAAAGCGTGGCTAGCTGGAATAATAAAGGGTCAGCTGACCCATTTTAGTCCATCTGAATATTTAAAATTGGGCCACCAAAAACTTCTGCAAGAGATTAAAAATTCCAGCTATCCTGAAGTTTTTGTAAGCGGACACAAATATTATCCTTTTGCAAACTACACTATTCATCGAGGAAGAGATTATTATCTCTCTCTGAAAAATGTCTCAGACAGAAATATGGCCTTTGAATCTACCAATGGGGAGGGTCTAAAGAATTGGTTTTATTCTGATGGGGCTATGTACCTCACTTTTACCGGAAAAGAATTTATCAACGATAAAAATATTTTACCAACTTACGATTGGACGAGGATATCAGGCGTGACTCTCGAACAGAAAAATCGTCTCCCAGACGAAGGAAGTTACCATTTTGGTGAAAGAAGTTTCGTCGGTGGAGTTACTTTTGAGAGTTCGGGTGTTTCTGCTATGGATTTTAAGGCATACAACTCTTGTCTAACAGCTAAAAAAAGCTGGTTCTTTTTTGACAATGAAATTGTTGCCTTGGGAAGTAATATCAACTGCAATTCCTCAAACCCAATTGAAACTGTTGTTAACCAGTGGCCGATTTTGGATAATCCGGCAACCCAGCTAACAGTCAACGGTCTTCCAAAATCAACCAACCTTGGTTGGTCAGAGGACATCAATCAGGTCAAGTGGATGCAGCATAACAATATCGGCTACTACTTCCCCTTCCCAACGTCTATTCGGGCTTGGCGAACAAACCAATCTGGTAGCTGGAAAGATCTCGGCAATTCAACGGCACTAGCAAGCCAGGTTTACACCAACCCATTTTTAAAATTTGTAATTAACCACGGTGTAAAACCTAATAATGCTTCCTATACGTATGTATTATTACCAAATAAGAGTGCACAAGAAACTGAGGCGTACGCCTCAAGTAACCAGCTAGAAATTATCTCAAACGATGCTAGCGCCCACGCTGTTTACCATAAATCACAGAATGTTCTCGGCGTTATTTTCTGGGACACCAAGAAAAAAATTAGGGGTATTTCCGTAGACAAACCGGTTATCTTGTTTGTTAAGTATGGAACAGGTGGTAAAGTAGCTTTAGTCGTCTCAAACCCAACCGGTGTTCCGTCAAACACTAAATTCAATTTCGACGGCAAATATTCATCCATCAATTTGCCCCCTGGTGCAACCTTAAAAACAGATACCGTTATTACTAATAATGGTGTGAACAAACTCACTAGGAAAGATCTGACTACGGTTACCGTTCCACTGACAGGTAGTTCTTTTTCATCTGTTGTCGAAATCAAGGAACAAAAATAACCTTACTCTGTACTCTAGGGTGAAACAAAGCCCGATGGGGAGATACTACCTCGGTAGTTATTTTTGACTTCATGTACCAGAGTTGTGCCCTGTAGGCACAAAAATTCAAAATCTTAAAGAGAATATTTGTATGGATTCCCGCCTTCGCGGGAATGACAATGGAAGAGACAGGGGTGACAAGAGCATTTGGCCACCAGTCTTTAATCCACAAATTGCCGTCAGTAAATCTCTCATAAATGTGTTGTTTATTCACCACCGGTATCACTTGGGCGATTTCGTGGGCAGTGAAAGCACTTCTGTCGTCTACCGGCCACGATATCGCTATTTCGTCGAGCCACAAGTTCAAGCACAACTTGTCTTTTTCCTGTTTGTTGCCGGCTCGTCTCAGGGGAACCCTTAGAATAATAAGGATAATAAGGGTGATTAGTCTGGTCAACCACAAGGAATTGTTTTTGGTAATCACCATTAAATCAATATCTGAACCCTCGCTGGCATTGCCCATCGCCAACGATCCCGTTACCCCAACAAATAGGATGCCAGGCATTCTCTGAAAAACCGGTAAGTATTTTTTGAGAATTTGCAGTTTCTTTGTTGAAGCTTTTTCTCTTTTCTCTCTTACTGCCACCAGCTTCTCCCGCCCTTTCAAAAAATAGTATCCGTCTTTAAATCCAAACATATCGTCATCCCCGCGAAGGCGGGGATCCAGGCTGGATTCCCGATCAGGTCGGGAATGACAGGTGGTACATTGCCAACGCGTGAGCTCTTCCAACGTCATCGGATAATCGTACTGATCGTGGTAAACCAATGAAGATATGGATCCCGCATCAAGTGCGGGATGACTGACGTCACTTAATTCCATACTGCGTTTTGACTTGGGTCACACCGGCGGCTACCGTTTCCAAAGCCCCTTTGGTGTCTCCACTACCGGCAATGCTGTTAATGCCGTCCTCAAAATACTTGGAAATTTGTGAGTTGATGCCGGTCGTTCCGTCAAAGGTTCGCGATACCAAATACCACATCTTGGCATTGGGAGCATCGGCTACCAAAGGACCTAAGATTGGCTGATCGACCAACTTGCCGGCCATGTCCACATACGGGTAAGCCGAACCCATACCCCGCACCTGGCTGGCGTTTTGGTAAAGCTTTTCCAGCGATTCTCGGGAGGAGATAAACTTGACAAAGTTCCAAGCCACGTCTTTGTTGGGACTTCGCTCCCACACCGATTCAATCCAATAGGAGGCGTAAGCCACATCGGGATCGGTCGGAGAAGCTTTCGGTAATTGGGGCAAAGCCACTGCCTTGAATTTTAACTTGGGATTTAATTCCTCGATGTTTAAAGCCCGCCAACTGGGACCAAAATAAATAGCTAACTTACCGGAAGCAAAGTAGGCCGTGGAGGACGGCAAACTTTTATCCCAAACGCCATAATTTTTAGAAAACATGGCCCAAAATTTAAAAACATCTTCGGCTTTGGTGTCAGCCAGATTGTTTAGATCAACCCGATTTTGCAAAAGCATCAAGCCCACAATATCCTGCCAATGATCGACATTAGACACCTCTCCCAACCCCACTCCGGCCTGGGTAATGATCCCGTTTTCCACCTTAGTCAAAGTCTTGGCGGTATCGCGCAATTCAAACCAAGTTTTAGGTGGTGTGGCGCCCGCTTTCTCAAAAATATCTTCATTAACAAACATCTGCAAGCCGTCATAAACCATTGGCACACCCGCAAAGGAATCTTTAAGTGAAAAAAAAGCAAGGGAGGGATAATAATTAGCCGTCATGTCCGCCGGCGACATGACTGATTCGGGTACCGGGGACACCTCTTTAACAAACATCGGCAACCAGGTAGCATGAATCCGGAAAATATCCGGACCTGTTCCTTTGGCCAAAGCATTAGTCAGCCTTTCCCGATAGTCTTTAGATGAATTTCGAACGTAAACTACCTTCACTTTGGGGTTTTGGGCTTGGTATTCATCAATCAATGGTTTGACTACCTGCTCTTCATCCCACAACCCCCACCAGGTGATTGTTGTCTCTTTAGAAACCGTGCCGGTTTTTTTAGACGCAAACCGTGTAAGTAGAAGAGCTACCCCTAAAACCGCCAAGACCGCCAAAATTATTATCAGAATTTTTTTAACCGGAAAACTGCGTTTCGGTAACACGGCCTCCTCAAGCACAGGTTCCGGCTCGGCCAATGACACTACGGGTGGCGAAACTACCTCTTTCGGAGTTGGCAGCGGTTCGGGGGTAGAAACCATTTGTTGGGGATCCTGTTGGTAATAAATATTGCTGGGAGTTAAATCGTCTCGAGTTGGCCCCGGATCGGCGGGTGTTTGTGGATTATTGGTTCCATCGGGATTCATATACAATAATGGTATCATATACCATGTCAGAAATCGCCAAAAAAACTGTTAAGTTTGTTGTTTTTGGTACCCTTTCTTTGCTTCTGCTTTTGGAAACTGTTATCGGTACCACCAAACTGATCTACCTGCACAAAAACTATCCACGGGTTTTGGTAGCCGACACTCCCGTAGGCAATCTGACACAGACAGAAACTCAAAACCTACTAACCCAGCGGTTTGTTATTCCCGAAAAAATATATCTGGATTACCAAGGCCAAATTATGGATATTACAACAAATGAAATTGACTTAAAGTATGACCCGTTCCAAACCAGTCGTAACGCCCTGGCCGTCGGCCGAAAAGCGAATTTTTTCGAGAACATCCCTGACCTTTTTCGATCGGTCGTTATCCCACCGGTCTTCCAATTTGATGTGCTCAAATTAGCAGACAGTTTGAACCGTTTGGAAAAATCCCTAGGGTTAACCCCCAAAGAAGCCATTATCTCTGCCAGTCGGGGCAAAATCGTCCTCCAAAACGGAACCGACGGCGCCAAAATAAATCAAAAAGACCTGGTCGACCAACTGTCCGTCATGCTTAAAGCCGGCAATCTTTCAACTATTAAAGTCACCACTTTTCCGGCCAGCAACAAGCTAACCCCGGACCAAATTGAAACGGCCAAAAAAAGGGGTGTCAAACTGCTGGGGAAGTATGCCTTGTTCTATGTTGACGACATCGAGGTTAAACTGACCGACACCGATTTAGTTACCTTGATTGATCCCGCGGGCGGTATTAACCAAACAACTGTAACTCAGGTTGCCAAACAAATAGCCCAGGAAGTGAATCGTGAACCACAAAACCCCATCTTTGTCATTGAAGGAGACAAAGTATCCGAGTTTGCCCCTTCCAAGGATGGTTTGGTTGTCGATGAAAAAAAACTGGCCACCATTATTACCGAAATTGAAAAAAAACTGGAGGACAACCTGCTAACCACTTACTCAACCGCCATTCCGGTTGAGCGAACTTTTTCGGAATACAAAACCGAAGACGTCAACAACTTGGGCATCAAAGAGCTAATCGGTCGGGGCGAATCAGACTTTAAGGGTTCCATTGCTTCCCGCATCCACAATGTTGGTCTATCCGCTTCCAAATTCCAAGGAATTATCGTCAAACCGGGGGAAACCATGTCTTTTAATAAAATCTTAGGTGACGTCTCGGCTTTAACCGGTTACCAACAGGCCTACATCATCAAAGACGGAGCCACTATCCTGGGCGATGGAGGTGGAGTTTGTCAGGTTTCCTCCACCATGTTCCGAGCGGCTCTCAATGCCGGCCTACCCATTCCGGAAAGACGGGCCCACGCTTACCGCGTCTACTACTATGAACAAAATTCACAACCGGGCTTGGACGCCACTGTCTACGACCCCTCTCCTGACTTGAAAATTAAAAACGACACCAATCATCACATCCTAATTCAAACTAAAATGAATACCAAAAGTTCTCACCTAACCATTGAAATTTATGGCACCGGTGATGGTCGGGCCGCCACTATTTCCAAATCCATTGTCTCCGATCGAACCGACCCTTTACCCGATATTTATGTGGATGACCCCACTCTCCCGGCCGGCACCGTCAAACAGGTAGACCATCAGGCCACCGGCGCCAAAGTAACCTTTGACTACCAAGTGGAAAAGGACGGGCAGATACTTTACCAAAAGAAATTTGTCTCTGTCTATCAGTCCTGGGCCAACAAATTCCTCCGTGGCACCGGGCCGGCAAATTAAGCAGAAATACTTTGATAGATATACTGTTTGATCAAAGACTGGTAAGGGATATCCTGTTCGTGAGCTTTAGCCTTCACTTTGGCCAACAATGACTCAGGAATTCGAATCGTGATCGGAACTGACGACAATTTTAAATCGGGAAAAATCCACTTTTCAGCCTTATCCCAATCAACATACTCTGTTGAGTCAGCCTTTTGCCAAAAAAGTCTCTCTTCCTTCTCGCTTTTAAATTTGGGAATTCTTTTTAACTTGGACATATTTTTTTACCTCCTTTCTATGCATTTTACGGGCCGAAATAATTCGAACCCTATTATTTATCACTGTAAAAACAACAAAAATGTAAACCCCTACAAAATTTTGACCGACAATTATAAATCGGTCTTCTTTTTGTGAATGTTTAAGATCTGGCAAAACCAACGACCCTTCATTAACAAATATTTCTTCTGCTTCCTTGGGTGAAATCCCGTGTTTCAGATAACTTTTGTCCAAGTTACCAGTATCCCATTCAAACTCACCAATTCCACCCTTAGTTCTGGACAGCATTGTACATATCCTATATGTACATACTCTTTTTGTCAACCCCCACTTTAGACAAAAAGTTTCTCCCGGCACCAGCCCAACCAACTAACTCTTGACATATTCTGAATTACTGATATTCTGAATATATGCAAACGGTAAGTATTAGGGACAGGGGCCAGATTACTATTCCTGACAATTTCCGGGCAACGTACCAGTGGCTAAAAACAGGCTCCGTTTTGGTTGTGTCTCTCCAAAAGAATAAGGTTATTTTAACCCCTTATGAGGATAAAAAAATATCTAATTGGAAAGAGATCTGGGAAAAAATTGAGATTGCCAGAGCCATTAAAGGAAAGGGTGGAAACTTGGCCAAGTTTGTAGCAGAAGATCGTTACCGCCACTGAACATGCCACAAAAAATTGTTGTTGACAGCTCTGTTATTGTAAAATGGTTAAATACGACTGGCGAGCAGGATGTTCAACAGGCAAGAAAACTCCTCAAAGATTTTGAGGAAGAAAAGGTGGAACTTTTTACTCCCGATCTAGCAAAATATGAAGTTGGCAATGCCCTTCTTTTCAAAAAGATGGATGTTATTTTTGTAAAAATCGCTTTGGATGCCTTTGCCTCGATCCCCTTAAGATTCATTCCGGCTGACAAGGAAGATTTAAAGGAGATCTGTGAAATTGCCAAATTGCAAAAAACAACTTTCTACGACGCTTCTTTTATTCAACCCGCAATTAAACTTAAGGCCACTCTCGTCACTGCCAACCCCAAACACCAAAAAATAAAGGGTGTAAAAGTTATTTCACTCGCCGATTACAGATAACAAAAATATCACGTTTTTAACTTCATGACATCCTCCCCGCTTTTCAAGCGGGGTTTCCCGTTCGCCTTTCGGCGAACTACCTCCAAAGGAGGATGGCATATTGAGGCTGGTTTTGTGAATTTTATAACGATGTGGGCGTCCAGTACAAAAATTTGACAAGCCACAGATTTCTGATAAACTGCCATCTCAAATGACAATGACAAAAGAGGTCAAGGTCAAGTACTTCGTCAATCCTGAAAACACTCAAAAAGGAGCTTGGGTTGCCCTTTTTAATCACGGTGGTAATTTACAAGAAGCCATCAAGGAAGTAGAAGAGAAAAGTCTGCTCCTAAAAAGTATCGGTTGCGACAAAACCATGCCTGATCAGATACTTGCCTGGCTAAGAAGCCTCCTTCCCCACTACAGGGACGAATGATCGGGTGGTGACATTTTCTTGGTATAATACCCACATGCGAACGATCAAGGCCACGAGCCCAAAGTGTGTGGAGACAACAGTACAGGCCATAAAAGCTGGCGGGTTGGTCATTTACCCC
>DAIPJT010000058.1:0-3379 GCA_036770125.1 Patescibacteria group bacterium | reverse complement strand
TGTCATCCCCGCGCAGGCGGGGATCCAGTAAAAGTTAAGCTAAATTTCACGTCGCGAAAAAATATTTTCTTTTTTAAAATCGAGATTTTTGTTTGAGTAGGAATTGCTATTTGAGGGGTTTTCCCATAATCTTAAGGGGTATATGCCTCTAGAAAAAGTGATATTGATAGCTTTCCCGGACGACCTTTCTGTAAACCTGCTATTGTCTTTGCAAAGAGATAATGTTCATGTGGTGGTAACCTCGGAAAAACCCAGGCTCTGGAAACCAATCTTGCGAAAACTGAAACTTCACCATGAGGTTGAATTAACAGAAATGGAAAAGGGCTTTTTTTCAACTGACGAGTTGGTTTTAGTGGTCGACACGTATTTTTACGGAGGAGAGAAAAAAACCCTAAGTCAGAAAAAAAATATTTACGCCGGCATTAAACACCGTTTTGCCAACCATCAAATTTTGTTTGTTGCTTCACTTAATAATTATTCTGCCGACGAAGCCCGGGTATTTACTTCGGCAATGAACATCAGTTTCGTTTTGTTGGCTCAGGTTTATAAGGCAAAAAGCAACAGCCCTTATCGTTTGGAGACGAGCTTTTCTGCAATTGTAGAGAAATTAAGAACCGGAAAAGCTGTTCATTTGAAGTTTTCCGACAACCCAATTTATCCGATTGCTACGTCAACGATTTCGACTTATGTCGCGTCTTTAATTGTTAACCACCCCAAAAACCCGAATCGGGTTTTTGGTTTGGCCGAAGAGATTTCCACCCTGGGAAATTTTCTGGTTCGTGTTGTCGGTAAAAAGAAAACCTTGAGGATTATTTATAGCCACCGGGGTTTGGGTATGGGCAATATCTTTTTGTCAAACCAGGAAAAAGTGATTTTTCTGGGAACAGTTAACTACCAACCCAAAACAAAAATTATTTCTAGCCACCCCAAAATACACAGAGATTATTTGGCTCTAGTCAGACCTTATGGTCGGCAAGTGAAAAAAACCATGGGTTGGTTGCTGGTTTTGACTGTTCTATTGTCCGTTCCCCTCCTGGCTTTCTTGGGAGCGGGGGTAGCCCTGTCGCGAATGAACACGGTTTTGGCCTCAAGCCTTTTTTCTTTTTCGGCCAGGGCTTTCGGTGTCTATGCCAAAGTATCTTTGGATGACCGTTTTGTTTCTCTGGCGACTTTTTCCGACAGTTTATCCGGCTTATCGGCTGATATGGTGAAACTTACGAGTTTGTCGGCCAAGGCTTCAATCTTGGGGGATGTGGTGCTGGGAAAAAACCGAAAAACGTCTTTTTCTGAGGCCCTGTCGGATTTGAAACAAGATTTTGATTACTATTATCGGGACATTCAGTTTTTATTAAACGATCTGTCTTCCCTGTCGCGCGGAGACTTGGCCTATGCCACTCATAATTTGCCTGCTCTGAGTGGGGTGCTTGATAGTTTGCCGTCTGTTTTGGGTGAGGGTGGCGAAAGACGGTACTTGGTCATGCTCCAAAACGACGCTGAACTGCGGCCAACCGGAGGCTTTATGGGTTCTTTTGCCATTCTAACTTTTCAAAAAGGGATTTTGGTAGAAGTCAAAATCCACGACGTCTATGATGCTGACGGTCAACTAAAGGGTCATGTTGAACCTCCAGTCCCCATTTCCAGATACTTGGGAGAAGCGAACTGGTTTATGAGGGATGCCAATTGGGATCCGGATTTTACTACTTCAGCCCAAAGGGTGATGTGGTTTTTGCAAAAAGAGATGGAGATGGAGGTTGATGGGGTGGTGGCCTTGGACACCTCGGTCATTCGCAGTCTGGTGGCGGCTTTGGGGGAGGTTAAAGTACCCGACTACGACACGGTTATTTCTGACGATAATTTTTACGAGGTTGTGCAATACGAGACGGAAAAGGATTTTTTCCCCGGCTCAACCCGCAAGGCTAACTTTTTGAGCGCTTTGACACAGGAGCTGTTGAGGCAGATTTCTTCTGAGGAAATTGAAAATCCCCAAAAGTTGGTGATGTTACTTTTGTCCAGTATTCAAAATAAACATCTTCAGGTTTACTTTACCGATTCTAAAAACCAGAAAGCTTGGGAACCTTTGGACCTGTCTTGGCGGTTTGACAACAAAGTTTATACCCAGGCCTTGGTGGAAGCCAATTTAGGGGTGAACAAGGCCAGTAATTATTTGAAACGAAGTTTAAAAGTGGAACTGTATTTTGACGACGCCAAACTGATGGGGAAAACTTCCGTTCTCCTTAAAAACACTGCCCCGCCGGTTTTGGGTTACAAGGGAATGAACAAAAACTACGTCCGTTTATTTGTGCCGGACAACACAATCGTTGGAGAAATAAGGGTGGTCAAGCGGGGTGAGGAGAATTTGGTTATGGGGGAAGCGGAGAACTTTAGCAACTATCATTCCGAGGGGGTGCTGGTGGAAATCCCGAATTCCGGTAATACTCTGGTTGAATACCGTTGGCAGGCGGAAGTGGGCCCGGATATGTCTACGGCCGGCCAATTTAGTTTCCGAATAATGAAGCAGTATGGTTTGCCCGACGACACTCCGGTTACGGTTACCCTGAATCGTCCTTTGACAGCCAACACCCCCCTAGTGTACAATTGCACTCTGAGTTCGGATTGTGTGTTTGCTTTTGATTAACAGATATGACTAAATTAACACTCAAAGCCCAAAAACGTAATGTTATGGGTCGCAAAGTTAAACGGGAACGAGCTCTTGGGAATTTGCCGGGTAGCCTTTTTGGCAAGGATATCAAGTCGGAAAGTGTTTTTGTCAGTATGGCCGACTTCGCCAAAATCTATGCCGGGGCGGGAGAAACCCAGGTTTTGTACCTGACTTTGGGTGACAAGGAAGTGCCGGTTTTAATTTCAGACATCCAAAAACACCCGGTTACAGGTGAGTACCTTAATGTAGCTTTCAAAAACATTAACCTCAAAGAAAAGGTTACCACCGATGTGCCTTTGGAGGTGGTGGGTGAATCTCCGGCCGTCAAAGCCGGTTTGGGTACTTTGATTACTGTTTTGGATGAGGTCGAGGTGGAAGCTTTGCCGACCGATATTCCGGAGAAGTTTGAAGTTGACGCCACCAAATTGGTGGATCTGGAGAGTGTTATTACTGTGGCCGACTTGGTCTATGACCAAAAGATTATTGAAATCAAAACCGACAAGACAGAGGTGGTGGCCAAAGTGGCTCCGTTGGAGAAAGTGGAAGAACCGGTGGTGGTGGCTCCGGTTGAGGGTGCTATTCCGGCTGAAGGGACTCCGGCTCCGGTTGAGGGTGAAGGTGCTAAAGAAGAAACTAAACCCGCCGAAACCCCAACGCAATAAATACCAATTGCAAATAATCCAATAAGCCAATTACCAATATTGGAAATTTGTATTTATT
>DAIPJT010000057.1:0-3518 GCA_036770125.1 Patescibacteria group bacterium | reverse complement strand
ACCTGCAAAAACATCTTTTGTTTCAAAACAGCCAATTCCTTATCGTTTAAGGCCAGTATTTGTCGGATACCATCAGCAATTGCTGTAACTGACTCAGCGTTAACCAACACTCCCGCGTCCCCGACAATTTCCGGAAAGCTACCCCGATCGGAAACCACCACCGGTGTGCCAACCGCCATAGCTTCCAAGGCGTGCAAGCCAAAACCTTCCCAAAAAGAAGGGGAGACGAGCATTTTAGCTCCAGCCATTAATGCCGGTTTGTCTGCCTCGGGAAGATAATCGGTAAAAATAACACCGTTTTCCAAGCCAAGTTTTTTTACCGTCGCAAAAATAGCCTCATACATCCACCCTTTCTTCCCGGCAACTACTAGTTTTAGTCTGTTGTCACCCCGGACTTGCCCGCCCGCCGTATTGGAGGGATCCGGGGTCCAGTGTTTTCTTTGTATGGATTCCCGATCAGGTCGGGAATGACAGATTAAGGCAAAGGCATCGATAATGCCTGCCACGTTTTTGCTTGGCTTCAAGGTTCCCAGGTACAGGATATAGTCATCAACTATGTGATACTTTTCGCGGACTCGTCGCACATCTTTATCACTGACTTGGACGTTGAATTGCCCCTCATCGTAACCCAAGTGAGTAACCACCGTCTTCTCCGAAGCCGAGGGATAGTGTCGTACAATATCTTCCTTGGTAGCGTTTGATATAGCAAGTATCAGTTTTGACCTCAAAATCGAAATAGCAGTCCAGTACTTTAACTGCCAAAATGTCCTTTTGGTAAATTGGTCCGAAGAATCGAGGTATCCGAGGTCCATAATTGAGCAAACCGTCGGACAAGGGGCCAGGGGTGTGGTGTAGTGACTGGGGGAAAACAGAACAGCCGGCTTTAATTTAGTCAACCAGAGGGTTGGTGTGAGCTTGGTCAAAATCCACATAGGTCCCCGAGGGGATAAAACCCGGTAACGCCAAGAGGAAGTCTCTTGGGGCATGTCAGACAGGGGTTTTTCTTTTAAAAAAACCACTACCGAAAATTGACTCTGCCAGGTATCCTGTAGTTTGTGCAGACCACATAGGATTTGGTAGGCATAAACATTTACCCCCACCCTCTTCTCGACATTGGCCTCATTCCCGTCAATGGCAATAATCTTCATGATAGTTTTTGATATATTTTCAGTGTATCAGTTGCCGTCTTCTCCCAAGAGAAAAGTTTGACCCGCTCAAAACCCAGTTTTTCATAAATTTTGTGTTTCTTCATAACTTCTTCAATACCACAGGCAATTTCAAAGGGACTCTCCGGTTTAACCAGGACGGCCGCCCGGCCGGCCACTTCAGGCAGACTCGAAGTTTTGCTGGTAACAACCGGTGTGCCGCAAGCCATGGCTTCCAAAACCGGTAAACCAAAGCCCTCGTAAAACGAAGGGTAGACAAAAGCCAAAGCCCCTGAATACAAACAAGATAATTCAAAATTAGTGGGGGATTTCACAAACAAGATACCACCAACCTCAGGTTTTTGGTGTCCGACGACCACCAAACTTATATTTTTGTGGTTTTTCAAAAGATTGAAAGCCTTAATTGTATTTCCCAAATTTTTCCGAGGCGAAGTTCCCACAAACAACAAATAGTCCCCCCTAATTCCAAACTGATCTTTAATCTTCTTAACCTCAGCAAAGGCACGGGTCTGGTAAACTTCATCCGCCGCTTCATAAACTACCTCAATCTGCTTCTCAGGCAGTCCCAAAACCTCAATAGCGTCTTTCTTGGTAGACTCGGAAACGGCAATCACTTTGACCCCCTCTTTTTTTACCCAGCCGTATTTGCGTTTATGAACGGCCCAAACATTACGTATCCGGTCATTGGTCACATACTCGGGATATAGAAAAGGGGAGAGGTCATGAATTGTCGTAATCTTAGAAGCTCGAGTCCAGGGCTCACACCAATCTGAGGTGTGGACCACGTCCAGTTTACCGGTAAAGATTTCCAAAGGAAAATAGTGCCACTTGTTCCAAAGTTTGTCGGCCATGACCGGAGAAACAGAAAAGGATTTAAATTGATATTGACCCCCAAAACTGCCCACCTTGGTTTTTAGATTATCTGCCTGTCTGACTGCCCCACCAAACAAGAGGTACCGGTTCTCCCGGTCTATTTTTAAGAGGTTTTTAACCAAGTTCTCGGTGTACCACGACACCCCTGTCTCATACACAATCTGACTGACATCAATACCAACTTTCATAATTTAGCCTAAAACTTGACACACATTACAGTTGTAATATAATACATTTATCACGATGACTGGATAGGCCTAAGGTTTCGACCGACCGCTGATGCCAGTCTTTAAATTTTCTAGCCTCAAGTTGTTCCTCAACCAATCAAGCCTGATAACAAAACCAGAAAACGGTTTAAACAGTCTGGAGTAATATTTGTTCGGGGCCAAAAGATGCAGTAGTTTATTCTTATTGGCTAAATATTCAACAAGGCACAAAAAATCCCCATCCCCAGAAACAATAATCGCCTTATCAAAGTTTCTCAGATGGATCATAGCGTGCAGAACCAGCTCCGCGTCCACATTCCCCTTTACAGTTCCGTCAGGTAATTCAAGCGTGGGTTTTAAAATCACCACATAACCCATCTGTTGAAGTTTGGTATAAAGGCTTTCGTTACCCGCTTTATAACCAATAAAGGCATATGCTTCAGTTACATTATACTTGTTACGCAAATATTGTCTGAATTTCCGCCAGTCCAGTTTCCATCCCTGAGACCTCACTCCCAAGTTCAAGTTTTGACTGTCAATAAAAGCAGACACGCGAGGTTTATTGGGACTTTTAGAAAGTTTACTTACCACCTTTTAATTCTACCTCAAATCCCCCCAACTTTCCTATAATCTCCTCTACCCTCTCATTGGTCACAAAATCGGGTGTGATATCTGTTAAACCAATAATTTGCCTCTCTGTCTTTTGCCAAAAGTCAGCCGACTCCGCAAACGATTTTTCATCATATTTAACACCAACATATCTCTTTCGAGCTTCCTCTAACCTTTCAACTAACGAAACCACACCCACGGGCGACACCCGATGATCAGAATAGGCCGCAATTTTAAATGAAAAATCACGGGATAGGTTTGTAATCTTAGCTTTAGAAAAACCATATTTTTCCAAAATTAACAAAACCTCATCTGATACTCCAATCTCTTTGGCAATTTCGATTGTTGCCAAATGTTCATCCATACCATACTTTTGTCTATATTCATCCTGAACCTGTTGCCAATAAGCAAGCCCCTCCGGTTTCAAATTCTCAGGAAAAAGATCGAGTTTAAATTTAATGATATTTCCCATGTCATGCAACAGACAGGCAGTCACAACGTTCTTGGTATCGACCGGTTCTTTCAAGTGGTCACAAATCAACCACGCCACGCCCGCCACTCGTAACTGATGCATCTGTAGATTCCCAATTATTTGGTATTTTTCATAAATATCTTTTGTTGACACACAGCTATTTTACCATATCTATGCTCACCAAAGCTAAAT
>DAIPJT010000056.1:0-3817 GCA_036770125.1 Patescibacteria group bacterium | reverse complement strand
CCCAAAACCGGCAAGGTCCCCCTGTTTGACACGTTTCACGACCAGAAAGCCGGAACACCTTTGGGAGGGGGAATTCTGATTGTGGTAGTCGTGGCCGCCATCTTCTACCTGATTTTTCCTTTTGCCTCACACATGGGGGTTTTTATCCGCAGTTCCTTTGACTTTAAAAATGAGGTGGCGGTAATTATGTTGACTTTTTTGGCCTTTGGCTTGTTGGGTGGTTTGGACGACTATATTAAAATTTTTGGTAAGCCGACATCCGGCAAACTGGGTTTAGTCGTGGGGATGGGTCGGAGAAATAAATTTATTTTGCAGTGGGTGATTGCCTTAGCCATTTCCTTTTTAATGTACAGAAACTTAGGAATCGAGTTTATTCATCTGCCCTTTTTTGAAAAAAACCTTCACTTGGGATTAGGTTACATTCCCTTTGCCGCTTTTATCATTGTGTCCTTTGCCAATGCCTTTAACATTACTGACGGCCTGGATGGCTTGGCTACGGGATTGTTGCTCATTTGTCTTTTGGCTTTTGGAGTAATTGCTGTTGGTAATCTGGATACTCCTTTACTGGTTTTCATTGCTGTTTGGATCGGAGCTCTTTTGGCCTTTTTGTATTTTAACGTCTGGCCGGCCAGAATTTTTTTGGGTGATGTTGGGGCTTTGGCTTTTGGTGCTACCTTGGGTGTTATTGGTCTTTTAACCGGGTCAATCTTTGCTCTGGTGATTATTGGAGGTATTTTTATCGTGGAGTTGGCGTCCTCGGCGGTGCAAATTTATGGCTGGAAAAAATTCAAACGGCCCATTTTACCCCTGGCTCCCTTACATAACACCTTTCGGGTGATAGGTTGGGAAGAACCCAAGATTGTTGTTCGGGCCTGGCTGGCGGGAATAATGCTGGCTATTTTTGGTTTGTGGTTGGCTACAATATGATGGGGCACCGAGTCTTTGTCATGAGTTTGCTGTTTTCAATTATCGGCGCCTTTTTTATTCTGGAGGCTTCATCGTCTTTGGCCTTTGAAGTTTTTGGCGACCGCTGGCACTTTTTCAAGTCACAAATTCTTTGGACGGCGTTGGCCTCAGTTTTATTGGTGACGGTTACCCGTATCAAGCTGTCTTTTTGGCGGAAAGTGGCCCCGTATCTTTTTTACTTGTCTTTGGGCTTATTGGTGGCGGTTTTAATCCCGGGAGTGGGAACTTCGGCTTTGGGAGCCAGCCGATGGATCAACCTTCATTTTTTTGTTTTGCAACCCTCTGAAGTAGCCAAACTGACGGCGGTTTTATTTTTTGCCAAACTGGTGGCCGAAAAAGAAAAAATATCATCTTTCAAGGATATTATCGATTTTTTAATTTTTGCCGTTTTGGGTTGGCTTTTGATATTATTGGAGCCGGACTTGGGAACCAGTTTGGTTTTTGTGACCATAGTTTTTTTCCAATTTTTTATTTCCCGTTTCCCTCTTTTCAAAATGATAATGGTCGGGTTGCCTTTTGTCGCTTTAGTCTTGTTGGCTATTTTTGTTTCCCCTTATCGTCGGGACCGGCTGCAATCATACCTGCAAGGCGTTCGGCTGGAGACGGCCAGTTACCACAGTAAGCAAATTATTTATTCATTGGCACTGGGCGGTCCATTTGGGGTGGGGTTGGGCAAGTCAACCCAAAAAGAATTGTTTTTGCCCGAGGCCCCCACCGATTCCGTCTTTGCCATTGTCGCCGAAGAGTTGGGTTTTGTCGGCTCCACCGTTTTGATCGGAATTTACTTGTTCTTGATTGTTTCTCTATTTCGAGTGGTGTATTTGGCTACCGACAACTATGGTCGGCTAGTAGCTTTGGGGGTGGCAGCTTGGTTGTCGATTCAATCCCTGATTAATTTGGCTTCCATCACCGGCATCATTCCCATTACCGGTGTGCCGTTGCCGTTTTTTTCCTATGGCGGCAGTAATTTGTGTACCATTATGATTGGCTTGGGGCTTATAATTAGAGTGAACAAAGAAACCCAGATATGAAATTGCTTTTAACCGGAGGACACGCGGGTTCCACCGCTTATGCTTTTGTAAAATTCTTGAAGAAACACCCACCATCCGACCGGTGGTCGATCACTTTTGTCGGTGCTCAGAGTGCGGTTGAGGGTAAGCAGGTGGCCACCTTGGAATCAATAGTTTTACCCAAACTGGGTGTGACCTATCTACCAATTAAAGCCGGCAGGTTGCAGATGAAACTGACCTTTTGGGGTTTGGTTTCTTTGCTGAAAGTTCCGGTCGGTCTCATTCAGGCGTTTTTGATAGTTAAAAAAATTTCTCCTGATATTATTTTGTCTTTTGGCGGTTTTGTGGGTTTTCCGGTGGCCTTGGCCGGATATCTTTTGCACATTCCGGTTGTGGTCCACGAACAGACGGCAGTGATGGGTAGGGCCAACTTGTGGTCTTTGCCTTTTGCTCACACGCTTGCCATTTCCCGGGAATCCAGTCGGAAATTTATTCCCAGATATTTTGATCAAAACAAAGTATTTGTAACCGGAAATCCGATCAATCCCGATTTAATCGGGGCAAGCATATGAAAACCATTTTTATTCATGGTGGATCACGGGGTTCGCTGTTTATTAATGGCTTGGTTAAAGAAATTGCCCCCCGCCTACTGGCAACTTTTAAAATTCATCATCAAACCGGTAGGGTGGATTATTCCGGCTGTCTGGATTACAAGAAAAACCTACCAAAAAATTTACAGACCAACTATGTGGTAGAACCTTATTTGGTGGGGGAGAAGTGGGTGAAAAGTCTATTGGCGGCCGATTTGGTAGTTAGCCGGGCCGGAGCCAACGTTTGTTCCGAACTGGCGACTTTAAAAAAGCCGGCCGTTTTAATCCCCCTGAGGTATTCTTACTTAAACGAACAGTATGAAAATGCCCTGGCCTTGCAAAAAATGGGCGGGGTGGAGATGATTGAACAAAAAAATACTACAGTCGAACTTTTGTACCAAATGATTCTAAAAATGAACAAAAACCTTGCTCAGTACCAAAAGGCATACGAGAATTATCTCAACCAGGATCTCAAGGCGGCCGAAAATTTATTGGCTTTAGTTTTGAAAGTTATCCAAAAGTGAAAAAACGGCGTTGGTTACTGCTTCTTTTTTTACCGGTAACTTTGTTGGCTGGCGTTTTTTACTATAATCGGGAAATCAAAAGTTTTATTTGTGAATCCGGTTGCAATCCTGCGATAGACCAGTCACTGACAGTGATGGTGGGTGGTAAAGTTCGTTTGGCTACCCGTGAGGTAGTGGATTTATTGAAAGTGTATCCGGAGGTTGGCAGTTTCACTCTGACGGAGAAGGGCTGGGGGAACCTTCAATTGCAACTGAAGCCGAAAAAGCCCCTTTTTTCGGTGAAAAAGGGAGGGTGGTATTACCACTACGACTGGGATGGTCGGTTTGCCGAGAAATCCCGCGAGCAAAAATTTCCTACTCTGGAAGCCAACACTTTTGACGATGAAACTTTGAAAGGCTTAAAGATTTTATTCTTTTTTGCCAAGTTAGAGCCAACAGCTCAAGCTTTAATTCGGGACCGTGATTTATTGATTTCAGTGCCGGGAATGACGGTCAAATTTCCCCTGTCGGACGATTACCGGTTATTAATTGCCAAGTATTTTTATATTAAAAACAACATGTTATTGGAGGTGAAAAAAAATCTAGTTGTAAATAATGAAACTCCAATTACAATGGACTTAAGATACTTACGGCCAATAGCTTTCAAAAATGAATAATTTTCATAAATGAATAAACCAAGAAACATTGCCTCCATTGATATGGGTTCCTCAAAGTTTGTTTGTTTGGT
>DAIPJT010000055.1:2313-3836 GCA_036770125.1 Patescibacteria group bacterium | reverse complement strand
CTAACAAAAGATTTTGAGATGGGGTAAAATAGTAATATGAAACAAAAAAGTGCCAAAGAGATTATTTTGGAGGCAACAAAAGGGGTCAAGTTAACCGTGCCCGACCGGCCGGAGTTGGGAGATTATGCTTTCTTTTCGGTTGATGCTGAGAAAGTAGTTGATGACTTAAAGGCCAATAAAGAGTTGGCTAAGATAGCCGAAGTGAAAGCCGTCGGCAAATTTGTCAATTTCTACCTCAAACCTGATGTACTACTTGATAGTTTGATATCTATTGATGGGGAGTATGGAAAAAATTTGACGGGAGGGGGAAAGAAATATATGGTGGAGTTTGCCCACCCCAATACCCATAAAGCCTTCCATATTGGCCATCTTCGGAATATCACCACCGGAGAGTGTGTTGTTAGATTGTTGGAAGCTATCGGTACTAAAGTTGTTCGGGCCAACTATCAGGGAGATGTTGGTTTACATATTGCCAAGGCTCTTTATGGCATTCAAAAGAAAGGTTTTACTGACCCAGGGGAAGTTAAAGCTCGGGCCAAGTATTTGGGTGAGGTTTATGCTCTGGGCAGTCAGGCTTTTGAAGCAGATGAAGAAGCCAAGAAAAAGATTATTGCGATTAACAAGCAAATATATGACCAAAGTGATCCAAAAATTAATGATCTGTATCAAACGACCCGTGCTTGGAGTTTGGAATATTTTGACGCAATCTACCAACGGGTAGGTAGTCATTTTGATCGCCTTTACTTTGAGTCAGAAGTTGCCTCATTGGGCCTTCAAATTGCTCAAAAGGCCGAATCCGAGGGCGTTTTGGAGAAAAGTGAGGGGGCAGTTATTTTTCCGGGTGAAAAATATGATTTACACAGTCGAGTTTTTGTGACCAGTGAGGGTGTACCAACCTATGAGGCCAAGGATTTGGGCTTAGCCAAACTTCAATTTGGTGAACACAACCCCGATTTAATTGTCCATGTGGTGGCGCCGGAGCAGGCGGGTTATTTTCAGGTGTTGTTTAAGGCCTTGGAGTTGATTCAACCAGAAACCAAAGGGCGGGAGTTTCACTTGCAATATGGTTGGGTAAGGTTGAAGGAGGGGAAAATGTCTTCCCGACTGGGCAATGTGATTTTGGGTGAGGATTTGTTGGATGAGGCAAAAAAAAGGATTATTGAGAAGTACAAAACGGAGGCGGAAACGGCCGAGAAAATTGCCGTGGGGGCGATTAAATACTCTTTTTTGAAAACTGGTATCAGTCAGGAGATTGCTTTTGACATGGACGAGTCAATTTCTCTGGACGGTAACTCCGGCCCATACCTGCAATACACGGCAGCTCGCGCAATGTCCGTATTGCGCAAGGCTGAAATTACAAATTACAAATTACAAATTACAAATTTAAACGAGGAGGAAAGGGCACTCCTTCGTCATCTTGTCCACTATCCGGAAATGGTGGAGGAGGCGGCCGCGCGTTTTGCCCCAAACCTCCTGTGCGAATATCTCTACCAGCTAGCCAGTAAATTCAATACTTTTTACAA
>DAIPJT010000055.1:0-2213 GCA_036770125.1 Patescibacteria group bacterium | reverse complement strand
CCTGTGAGAAGTGCGAAATTTCCCACAGGTTAGTCGATAAAGAGGCCCTAACTTTTTTTGGTGGAGGGGCGTCCGTTCAAATAATTACTGGATCCGGTTTATATCGGATTGAGCCATCTATAAAGAATGGTCAGTATGTTGAAATGAGGCGTGGGAAATTTATGAAGTATTTATCACTACAAAACCCCATTCGTAAGGTCGTGGGAGATTCATCAACGCCGGTTTCCGCCTCGAACACCTGAGAGGATGTAATTATCGGGAATTCCACCTGTTGGCTAATTTATCCATTGCCTTTCCGTCCTTTGCTTGATAGAGGTTTCTGAGCTTGATCATATCAACGTTTCCACTAGGGTCTGCGATATTAAATCCCTCATCGTAAAGCTCGTTGGCAGCAGCTAGATTTCCTGCAAGAGCGTTCCCGGCCAAGTCGTGGATTTTTTTTATAGGATCGTCCGTCTCGACTTTTTTCTCTTTCATATTTTTGTCAAAAGAACTGATTACGTTATCTGGATTATCATTGATCAATTTGGTAAGCGTGGAAGATATTACCCTGCCGTGCTTATCAATTACTCTCTCGATACCTATATCTTGTAAAGATTGGGCAGCGCCAAAGTCTCCCCGTAGGGCTGCTTTGGCCAGTTTTTTAACCTCCCACGCCTGGTCGTGATCTTTGGAACGATTGCTACTTTCTTTAATCGCCTTAATTGGTTTGACTGTTGCTTGGCCAACCGCACTAGCAGCGTTAAGCATTCTCTCTCTAGCAAAATCTTTAACCCATTCTTTAGTTCCAACGATCAGTGCAAGCATGGCTGGGGTAGCAAATTGGCACCATTCCAAAACAGTGTTGTATCTGTTGTCTGCCCAGATATTCCCGTCAATATCATTTTTAAGTTCGGCAAATCCGGCACCAGTTATTGCTCCAAAAACGAAGTTTCCTGCCATTTCAGCGGCGCTTTTGGCTCTCGAGGTTTCGCGGCCGTCCAAAAACTCTAGGCCTGCAGCCCCAAGACCGCCTATAACTGCCCAAAGAATAGGGTTGGTTGGGTTTGTTGATGTTTGTCCATGATCAATGAGAGCAAAACCACACCGTCCCAAGCCTAAAACATGAGGGAGAACCTTTTGCCCTGCCACCTGTGTCCTAACCATGGCTCTTTCTACCTCATTTAAGCCATTAAAATCATCCAGTGGGGATGGGTCAGTATTTTCGAAAAATTGTGGATATTCGACTGACATGTTTAGTTTTTAAAATCTTGTTCCCCTTGCTGGCTTGTGTATTTCAATTTAGCCAGGGCATCTTTTGCTTCTTTTGATCTTGCAGGTGGCTCTTCAAATTTAAGTTTTAGTTCTGGGCGGTGGCTTGGGCGTGAACGGGTTTCTTCAAAAACGGCCATTAATTTTTGTTCTCGCTTTATTTGTGTTTGCTCCTGAAGTTTTTGATGGCCGACAATAATATCTTTTGTAATCTTGCCCACCCCAAACATAGCGAAACCAAGACCCAAGAAAACAAGAGTGTTAATAACGGCTGAGTGTTCTGAGTTTCCCAACCCAATATTTATAATTTCGTTTGCTAGAGCTGGGGAATAGGCCAAGCAGACGGCTGTGGCTGCACTAACAACGTTTCTGATTCTTCGAGGGTACCTCCGCTCCACCCTGTTTCCTCTTTGAATTGCCTCATCGGCGGTGAAAGCCATGGCCAGAGTGGCGCCGAACGCCTGTTCCAGTTGGAAACCGTTGACAATACAGGAGGGAGTAAGGGAAGCTATAGTGCTTGCCAAAGGTATTAAGGCCGCCTTAAACATTCCAACGCGTTGTCCGTTGTATTTGTCTTCTGCCATCTTGGCTCGTTTTTTATCAAACTCATTAACTTCATAGTCGGTGCCTTCATTTTCGTTTTCAGGTGGCTCGGGGTTGACAAAGATCTTGAATAATTCATTAAGATCATCAGGCATTTTGTTATCAGTGGCATTGGTTGGCTCTTTTTTTTGGGCACTTAAAACACGATTCCGTAACCCGTCTATGTTGATGCCGACCTTCTCAGCTGCCGCTAGCGCTAGTCTGGAGTTATTAAGGTGGTCAGTGTTAATAGGTTCGAAATATTGAATATGCTTTTGCTGAAACAATTTTCTTCTGCTACTCCCGTTACCTGTATTTTCGATGCCCATACTTTTTGTGCCCGAAAGTGTACTACAACTATGGGTAAAAGGCAAGCCTGC
>DAIPJT010000054.1:0-3929 GCA_036770125.1 Patescibacteria group bacterium | reverse complement strand
GTTTTTAGCATCACACAAGTAATTTTTGACTGAAGCACGAGCGAAGTTTTTATTTTCCAGGTACTTTTGATAGTTGGCAGTGATGATAGTCATGTTGAGGCTAATTTATAGTATTTATACTTTATATACCATTATGCTTCTTATATTTTGAGGCTGTCAAGTGGTAATAATGACAATTCTTTCACGAAAAGCCATAAGACAATTACCGCACACGGTTTTAATTACTTAACTACATCAAAAGCAAACAAAACAATGTCTATAGTAAATAATAACGATTTTTGTCTTTTTGCTCGTCATTAACAAATAAGCCTGTGCGGTAATTACGCGTTATACTTATGTCGGACTGATTGTTTGGTCTAACGAACTCAGGTTCGCCGGATAGTCAATCAAAGGCTAAATTGGCAGTAAGAGGGAGTGGTTGCTAAAGATATTTTTGGTCGGATTTGGTCGATTTGGTGGAGATAACCGTTCAAAAGTCCCCTTGAGTGCTTGACTTCGTTTTTTTGGTTGGGGGCGTTGGGTTGGTCGAACCGTTCTTGCCGGTCGAATGCTTGTTTACTATTGACCTAAAAAGAAAGCTCAAGGCCCCTAGAGCCGAAATCAGGATCAAGGGAAGCACGACGACCGCTTTCTCTCTTTTATACATTATTATACCCTGGTCGTTTTCCAAAACCAGACGAACCTTAAAGATACCGATGGGTAGGGTGGGGTAGAGTCGACAGTTATCGTCGGCGGTGTTGCATCGGATGTTTCTGATGCCTTTTGTTAGAATTGTATCATTTGTGATAGGGTATTTTTTGGTTCCACCAATGACGGGGACGACCTCCCAATAACCCTTGACGTTATAATAATTGGCCCCCGAGTTCTCCACCGAAGCCCGAGCCGTGATCGGAAAAAGCGAATCGGAGATACCGGTTACCTTGAAATCGTTTACCTTTGGTTTTTGGTCTGAAACTGTCCCCGGTTCAATCTGGGAAATCATAACGGGGGTGCCAATAGTAATGGCAGGGACAATCCCCTTGGAACTGCCGGAAGTGTCATTTTCAACCGTAAAGGCAATAAAGAAGTACTTTTCAGCCTGGGGACTGGCGCTGGCCGTATATTTAAAGACAAAGGTTCTCTCTTCGTCCCGGTCCAGAGTAACACTTTTACCCCAATCCATCATGGGATAGCTAATGGAGATTCGGTTGAGATCGGAGTAGGGGTCGTAGACCAGCAGGCTGTCGGTCAGGCGGATATTTCCCGCACTGTCTGCAGAATAAAAAGGATAAACATCGGGTTTGACGGTCAAGGGGTCGCCGTTATTTTTTACAACCACCTTTTGCCAGGCTGATTCGTTGGGGACTATCGTCAGAGTACTTTTGGCTGGGGTAAGGTGAATGTCAACGATGGTCATATATTGGGAACAATCAAGTAATTTAACCGAGAAGTGTAGGTAAACTCCCTTTTGCTCGTGGGGTAGTTGACTACAAAATGAATATCGGTTTGGCCGCTGCCGGTTTTGATTTTGACCGGGGTTTCCAGTTCGGCTTTTGAGGGTGGAGGCAGATACTTGCCGTAACCTAGGTTGTAACCAAGCCCAAAATTATTTTTGTCGGTCCACTTGGCCAAGGCCAATCCGCTCTGATCCAGCGGTCGGTGATCCATTAATAGATAGATTGATCCTGATTCAAAAAAGGTGGTGGATAGTTTGTGGATGGCTGAAAGGGGTGGGGTGGCATAGTTGGAAGGGATCAGACTGTCGTATTCAAAACGAACGGCGGTAGTGCCGGTACCGCTGATTTCCACCAGGGTTGGTTCGGGTGAGAAGGGTGTGCCTGTTATAGGCTCAACAATGACCTGGTAGTTATTGGAGCGGTAGTCGACGGCTAAAGCAGTAACAAGAGTAGAAGAGTGGAAGAGTGGAAGTAGGATCAAAACCAGGACAATTTTTCTCATACAGCCATCATATCATAATGCAGAAAAGGTCTCACCCTGAAAGTGGTGTGGCCCGCGCAGCGGAGGGTGAGACCTTAATGAAATTTTGTGGTTAATTTGTTGTATAATCTTCGTATGTCCGACTACGATCACAAGACAATCGAACCCAAGTGGCAGGCCAAATGGGCCAAGGACGGTATGTATCGGGCAGAAGACTTTTCCCAAAAAGAAAAGTATTATCTGCTGGTCGAATTTCCTTATCCCTCGGGAGATGGTTTGCACATTGGCCACGCTTTTACCAATACCACCGGGGACATTTTGGCTCGTTTTTGGCGGATGAACGGCAAGAACGTCCTTTACCCGATGGGTTGGGATGCTTTTGGTTTGCCAACCGAGAATTCGGCTATTAAAAACAAGGTTCATCCGTTAATTTTAACCAGGAAGAATACGGTCCATTTTAAAGAGCAAAACCAGAGCTTGGGGATTAGTTTTGATTGGTCTCGGGAAATTGATACCACCGACCCGGACTATTACCACTGGACCCAGTGGATCTTTTTGCAGTTGTATAAAAAAGATCTGGCATACAAAGCTAAAACCAGGGTTGGGTGGTGTCCTAAATGTAAAATCATTCTGGCTAACGAAGAGGTTGTCTCTGGTAAATGTGAGCGTTGTGGGACTGAGATTGCCTACAAAGAACAAGAACAGTGGATTTTAAAAATCACAGCTTACGCCGACCGCCTGGCTGACGAGTTGGATTTGGTGGACTACCCTGACTATGTTAAAAAGTCCCAACGTGACTGGATTGGGCGCTCTGAAGGAATGCTGATTAAATTTGGCGATATTGAAGTATTTACCACCCGTCCCGATACTTTACCCGGGGCGTCGTTTTTGGCGCTTTCTCCCGATTCAAGCTGGGTAGACAAAGTGACCACCGCCGAATGTAAAAATGAGGTTAAAAAATACGTTGAGGCCCATGGCTATAAGGTTCGTGATTTTGAAGTAAAAAAAGCAAAAACAGGCGTATTTTGCGGGAGTTGGGTGGTTAATCCTGCCACTGGTCAAAAAATTCCAATTTGGGTATCAGATTATGTTTTGTCCGGTTATGGAACTGGAGTAATTATGGGTGTTCCTGCTCATGACGAGCGAGATTTGACCTTTGCCAAAGAAAAAAATCTTCCGGTAATTGATGTAGAACCATACAAAATGACAGCTTCTGATATAGAAAAAAATGGTTGGGGAAAGAAAACTGTCAGTTATCATCTGCGTGATTGGATTTTTTCGCGTCAGCATTATTGGGGAGAACCGATTCCCATTATTCACTGCCCCAAATGTGGTATGGTGCCGGTGCCTGAGGCCGATTTACCGGTGACTTTGCCTGAGGTTGAGAAATACGAACCCACAGACACGGGTGAATCACCTTTAGCAAAAATAGATTCGTGGGTTAACGTGGTTTGTCCCAAGTGTAAAGGAGTGGCCAAGCGAGAGACTGATACCATGCCTAACTG
This sequence comes from Patescibacteria group bacterium, assembly GCA_036770125.1. Classification (GTDB taxonomy): domain Bacteria; phylum Patescibacteriota; class Microgenomatia; order UBA8517; family UBA8517; genus DAIPJT01. Next base: position 507 of record DAIPJT010000054.1, on the reverse strand, counting down.
GGCCGGTTCTTCCTGGTATTATTTGCGTTATACAGACCCAAAAAATAAAAAAGCCTTGGCTGACAGAAAGAAATTGGACTATTGGCAACCGGTAGACGTTTATATTGGTGGGGCAGAGCACACCACTCTCCATTTGTTGTATTCCCGTTTTTGGCACAAAGTCTTGAATGATTTGGATGTGGTTCCCGGTAAGGAACCGTACCAAGCTCGTCGTCAACATGGAGTGATTTTGGCTGAAGACGGCTTTAGGATGAGCAAATCTCGAGGTAATACCATTAATCCGGATGAGATGGTGGAGAAGTTTGGGGCCGATTCTTTACGGTTGTACTTAATGTTTATGGGTCCGTTTGATTCAACCATGGCGTGGAATACGGCCGGGTTGGAAGGTATGCACCGCTTTGTCAAACGCCTGTGGAAACTCTTTAGCCACGCAAGAGCACCTCTTGCGTGCGTAAACAAAGAAACTGAAGTTCTCTTGCACAAGACAATCAAGAAGGTGACGGAGGA
>DAIPJT010000053.1:0-4059 GCA_036770125.1 Patescibacteria group bacterium | reverse complement strand
GTCAGCCAGACTTGGTCGTCAACTTGAAGTTTAGAGCCGACCGGGTAAACGACCAGTTTTTTATTGGCCAGCATGGCTTTAGTGACAACGGTTTGTTCTGGGGTGGGGAGGTCGTCGGTGGGCTTGGGAATTATGGCGACGTAGTTATTAAGAATCACCACAAAATCTCCAATGGCCAATTCGCTTTTGGTGGCGGTTATCAGCTCATCACCTTTTTGTTTTTCAAAAATAGTCTTTTCGTCGGTGGTGGACAACAAAATTTCACTGGCATTGCGGTTTTTGGTGACATAGGTGTTGATTTGAAAAGAGGTGTCGGAAATGTCAATGACATAACCCATTTTAAATGGATAACTATTTGGTTCAGTGGCAATTTTTGGTGAGTAAAAAAGATAGACACTTTTGGACACGGGCTTGTTGGGAATTAATAACGATACAAGAAAAGTATTCATTCCCGGTTTGAGACCAACTGTTTGTTTGAATTGGCCATCCGCATTAGTAGTGATAGGATAGTCTTTTTTGTTGTCAGTGATGACTAAAAGACTGTTGGCTTTGGATTCGCCGGTAATTTCAGTAGCCGCTTCATTGGTAAAAAAAGAAGTGGCGGTCTGAATTTCATCTGGTTGGGTAGCAGTTGCTTTGGGCGTTTCGTTTTTGGCTTGATCCTGTACAGCCACGTTTTTCACCCTTTTTAGGGCTACGGTGGTGATTTTATAAAGAGAGAACGTAATGATGCCTCCGATAATTCCCCCTAAAAGTAAAGCCATCGACAAGTCTTTTTTCATATGCACAAGGCATATTAGGAGGAATTTGGATACTTGTCAACCGATCGCGGTTTTGTTACGATCTTCTTGCTATGGATATAACCTACTTGGGTCATTCGGCTTTTAAGATCAAAACCAAAACAGCAACCGTGATCACGGACCCTTATGACCCCAAAGTGGTGGGTTTTTCTTACCCCAAAGTGGAAGCGGACATCGTAACTGTTTCGCACCACCACCACGACCATGATTTTTTGGAAAGAGTGGGGGGGTATAAAAAAGTTTTTGACGGCCCCGGTGAATATGAAATGATGGAGGTGTCGATGATTGGAATACCGTCATTTCATGATGCCGAAAATGGGGGAAAGCGGGGCAAAAATACTATTTTCGTGATTGAGGCGGACGGTTTACGGATTGCCCACTTGGGGGATTTGGGTCAGAAGTTGACGCAAAAACAGATCGAAGATTTGGGGGAAATTGATATCCTGATGGTGCCCGTTGGGGGGATTTACACCCTGGGTCCAAAAGAGGCCTTTGACGTGGTCCAGCAAGTGGAGCCCATTTTGGCCTTACCAATGCATTATGGACCGGCGATGGAGTTAATCCCGGTTGAGGAGTTTCTAAAGACTTCCGGAATGGCTGTCGAGAAGTTAGACAAATTGACGGTTAAAGTTGATACTCTTGGCGAAGTGGAAAAAATTATTCTCCTGTCCAGATAATCGGAGATTTCTTTCAGATAATAGTTTGGCATGGCTGACAAGTTAAAAATACCTCCTCATTCAGACGAGGCAGAAGGCTCGATTATTGGCGCTTTATTAATTGATAAAGATGCCATTGGAGCCGTGGCCGGAATCATTAATGCTGATGATTTTTATGATGACCGTAATCGGGACGTTTATAGTGTTTGTTTGTCCCTTTTTGAAAACCGAACGCCGATTGATTTGTTGACAGTAACCGAAGGGTTAAAAAAGAAAAAACTGTTGACGGTTATTGGCGGGGTGGCCCGTTTGACGGAGCTGGTTAACGCCGTGCCCACTTCGGCTCACGTCGAACATTATGCCAAGATTGTTAAAGGTTTTGCTACTAAGCGCTCACTAGCCCAATCGGCCAGCAGAATTGTGGAAATGTCTTTTGATGAAAGCATGAGTGCGGAGGATGTTTTGGACAAAGCCGAGTCTAACGTTTTTGCTCTGGCCCAGCGGACCATTGGCAAGTCTTTTATGGCTGTTCGGGACGCCTTGGCTGAAAGCTTTGACCGGCTGGATGAACTTTATAAAAACAAAGAAGGCATTAGGGGTGTGGCCACCGGATTTCCGGATCTGGACGATTGTTTGGCCGGATTTCAGAAATCCAACCTGATAGTACTGGCAGCCAGACCATCAGTAGGGAAGTCTGCTTTTGCCTTAAATATTGCTCAGTATATAGCGGTTAATGATAAGCGACCGGTAGCCATTTTCTCCTTGGAAATGAGCAAGGAGGAGTTGGTGGATCGGTTATTGGTGGCTCAGGCTGATATTGATGCTTGGAAATTAAAAACGGGTAAATTAACCGAAGAGGACTTTACAGCACTGTCTAATGCCATGGGGGTGTTGGCCGAGGCCCCGATTTATATTGATGACACGCCAGCCTTATCCATTTTGGAAATGAGGACTAAAGCCAGACGTTTGCAGGTGGATGTAGGGATTGATTTGATTATTGTTGATTACTTGCAATTGGCCAGGTCTCGAAATCTGGAAAACCGGGTACAGGAGGTGGGAGAAATTTCCCAAGGGCTTAAGAATTTGGCCAGAGAGTTAAAGGTTCCAGTGTTGGCTCTCTCGCAGTTGTCGCGTGCAGTAGAGGCCAGAGGTGAAAAGAGACCACAACTATCCGATCTTCGCGAGTCGGGATGTCTGACAGGGGATACAGAAATAATTCTCTCCAGTGGTGAAAGAAAAAGTCTCATGTCTCTTGTAGGTAAACGAAATTTTGGGGTTTTTTCATTGACCAAAGGCTTAAAGATCGAAACTGCCAAAGTCAGCCGTGTTTTCCCCAGTGGCAAAAAAATGGTTTTTAAAATTACTTTTAGAAGCGGCCGGGTTATTAAGGCTTCTGGAAACCATCCGTTTTACAAACTTGGTGGTTGGGTTCGGGCGGATGCCCTTGAATTGAAAGACAGGGTGGCCATTCCGAGAATATTAAAAGCACTGCCGAAGGACTCCGGAAAGATTTCCGACGATAGATTGATTGTTTTAGCCCACTTGATTGGTGACGGATGTTTTGTAAAACAACAACCTTTGCACTATACCAATTCGGAGATGGAGTTAATCAAAATTGTTAAAAAATCGGCCGAAAGGGAGTTTGCTATTAAGCCAAGGATAGTTAAACAGGAGAATTGGTATCATCTGTATTTAGCTTCGGCCGAAAGGCTGGCCAGGGGTAGGAGAAATCCTATTGTAAGGTGGTTGGACGAGGAGTTGCGTATTTACGGTCAACATTCCCGAGAAAAATTTGTTCCGGAGCAAATTTGTGTTTTATCGGATCAAAAAATCGCCCTGTTTTTAAAACATCTTTGGTCAACTGACGGTTGTATCAGTGTTCAAAGGAGTTCAAAGAGAAAGGTTTCGTTGTATTATGCTTCAGGGAGTGAAAGATTGGCCAGAGATGTTCAGCATTTGCTTTTAAGGTTGGGAATTTTGTCAACCCTGACTACTTCCAGCAAAAAGGGCTATGAAGATATTTGGAATGTGCACGTTCAGGGTAAATCGCAACAGTTGGCTTTTATTGAAAAAATTGGGTTTGTTGGCATTAAAGCACAAAAAGTACACGAGGCGGTGAGTTTTTTGAACGGGATTGTTGAAAATCTTAATAATGATGTTATTCCTCGGGAAATTTGGTTGGAAATTGAAGAACTACGAAGAGAGAATGGTCTTTCGACCAGGGAGTTTCAAAAACGAGTTGGTTGGGCTTACAGTGGAACACAGCGACAAAAAAATGGTATTAGTCGAGAACGGATGAGAAAAATTCTCAAGGTTATCAGTAATCAGCACTTACTGAATTTATGTGACTCTGATTTGTACTGGGATGAGATAAAGAGTGTTGAGAAGGTTGGTATACAGGAAGTTTTTGATTTGACTGTTCCTGGGGTAGCTAACTTTGTAGCCAATGATATTTTGGTTCATAACAGTATTGAACAAGATAGCGACGTGGTGATGTTTTTGTACCGGGAAGAGGATGATAATTTGGAAAATATCGCACTCGACATTGCCAAGCACCGCAATGGCCCACTAAGAAATATCAAGCTGCGTTTCAAAGGTGACCG
>DAIPJT010000052.1:0-4076 GCA_036770125.1 Patescibacteria group bacterium | reverse complement strand
CTCACTTCAAGTGGTAAACTAAGAGTATGGCAGGAGTTCAAGCTACAAAAAAGAAGGCCTCATTGGTAGTCACGGCAACCAAAGACCGGAATTTGCCGATGAGTATGATCCGGAATATCGGTATTATTGCCCATATTGACGCCGGAAAAACAACTACTACCGAAAGGTTGTTATTTGAAACAGGCAAGGTTTATAAGCTGGGTTCGGTGGACGAGGGAACAACGGCCACCGACTGGATGGACCAGGAAAGAGAACGGGGGATTACGATTGTCTCAGCCGCCATTACCACTTTTTGGGAAATCAAAGAAGAGTCGGCGGTTGCCTTAGGCAACTACCGGATTAACATCATTGATACTCCGGGCCACATTGATTTTACGGCTGAAGTGGAACGATCTCTACGGGTATTGGATGGGGCGGTCATGGTTTTTGACGGCCGAACCGGGGTGGAGTCACAATCCGAAACCGTTTGGCGACAGGCCGACAAATACCACGTGCCCCGGGTTTGTATTTTGAATAAATTAAATTTAATAGGTGCCGATTTTGAAGGTTCAATTAAATCCATTGACGACCGATTAATGGCTAACGCCTCACCAGTTCAAATCCCGATTGGTAATGAACACGCACTGCGGGGAGTGGTGGACTTGGTAACCATGAAGGCCTACACCTATAAAGGCATTGAAGACATTGCTTTGACCGAAGAAGAGATACCGGCCGATTTAGTCGAGATGGCCAAGAGTTACCGAGCAAAATTGATCGAAAAGGTGGCCGAATTTGATGATGAGGTTTTGACCAAGTACCTGGAAGGGGTGGAACCAACCGTGGTTGAATTGAAGCGGGCTATTCGTAAGGGAGTGGTGGCGGTAAAATTCTTTCCCATTTTGGGTGGAGACAATCGTACCGCAACCGCTCAATTGTTACTTAATGCAGTGGTTGAATATTTGCCATCTCCGGAAGACGTGCCACCTATGGTGGGTATTAACCCCAAAACCAAAGAAGAAGAAGAAAGACATCCCAAATTGGATGAGCCTTTTTCCGCTTTGGCTTTTAAAGTCATGACCGACCCACATGTTGGAAGATTGCTCTACATCAGAATTTATTCTGGAGTGTTAAAAAGTGGCCAACAAATTTACAACACTTCCAAACAAACCACCGAGCGGATTGGTAAGTTGGTGATTTTGCATTCCGATCAGCGAGAGTTGGTGGAAGAGGCTTATGCCGGAGAGATTGTAGCGGCGGTTGGTCTTCGGGAAACGACTACCGGTAATACGGTTTGTGACCAGGCCCACCCGATTATTTTGGAATCCATTTCTTTCCCGGAGCCGGTGATCTCGTTGGCCATTGAACCGGCGACCAAGGCCGATCAAGAAAAGATGGGTTTGGCTTTATCCAAGCTGTCCGACGAAGACCCGACTTTTAGGATTAAAGGTAACCCCGAAACCGGGCAAACGATTATTTCCGGCATGGGTGAGTTGCAACTGGAAGTCTTGGTGGAACGGATGAAGCGGGAGTTTTCTGTCTTGGCCAAAACCGGCGCTCCACAAGTGGCTTACAAAGAAACAATCAAAAAAATTGCCGAAGGGGAAGGCAAGTACATTCGGCAAACCGGAGGCCATGGCCAATATGGTCACTGTTTGGTCAGAATTGAACCTAAAGGTCGCGGTGAGGGTGTCACTTTTACCTCCGAGATTAAAGGCGGAGCCATTCCTAGTAATTTTATTCCCGCTATTGAAAAGGGTGTCCGGGAAAAACTGGAGAACGGGATTTTGGCCGGCTTCCCCATGACCGATGTGGCCGTCTACGTCTATGACGGTAGTTACCACGACGTGGACTCGTCCGAAATTGCCTTTAAGATTGCCGGCTCGATGGCGGTTGAGCATGCAACTCGCTCAGCCGACATGACGATGTTGGAGCCGATTATGAAGGCCGAGGTCACGACCCCGTCGGAATATATGGGCGATGTTATAGGGGACTTATCCAGCAAACGGGCTCAGATTCAGGGAACGGAGGATAAAAACAACATGACGGTTATTCATGCCATGGTGCCTTTGGCTGAATTGTCCGGGTATGCGACCAAATTGCGTTCCATCACCCAAGGCCGGGCCAGTTTCTATATGGAACCCTCTCACTATGAAGAAATGCCCAGAAATCTGGTTGAAGCCCTCGTTGCCAAATCCGGCAAAGTCACCCCCGCCTAAACCTGTCTCCTTTAACCTCCTTTATCTTCCTCAAAATTCTCCCATTTTAGCCTCGAATTGTATTCATGTACCTGCCCTGCCGGCAGGCGGGTTAATACATGAATATAAAACTGATCACTTTGATGATTCGAATCAACGAAGTGGTGTTTTTTACATGACATCATCTCGGTCTATATCTCATTTTTTTACCATTACTCAAAAAGCATGTTGCTTTTTCTTTTGAGGGTGTAGAGGCTTCTCTATGTACCTCCCGTTTATAAATTTCAGAGAAGAGTTGTATTGTGTTTTTTTCAATATCAGGTAAATTGCTTATTATTGACAAAGGAGGAACTAGACCCGCCGTTTCACCTAAAGACGCTTGGGGATCGTGCCACGACTCCAAAAATCGTTGGAAAGGAGTTTTTTCAGCCGACATCGGTGTATTATAGAACAGTTACTCTATATCAGAAAGTCCAACCCTCCACACGATTACTTGCTCAGGAGATCCAAAAAACCAATTTTGGTTTCCCGAAAGACGATTTTTCCAAAACTACGCGAAATTTAGACCCGAAGGGTCCCCCTTGGGGCCTCAAAAGGCGTCGCCTTACGAGGCTAAAAATACGGTATAATCAAAAATAGATTATGAATAACAAATTTGTGGTGGTGACTGGGGCGTCCACGGGGATTGGGCGGGTAACAGCCACAGAATTGGCAAAATTGGGGGGGGTAACAACTGCTTTGGTGGGGAGAAATTTAGACAAACTTCAAGAAACCAAAAAATTGGTTGAGAGGGTTGGCGGAAAAGCAGAGGTTTTTCAAGCTGATTTAAGTAATTTGACTTCAATTAATGATTTAATTGCCAAAATAAAGTTACAAACCAAGAAGGTCGACGCCATTATTAATATTGCCGGTGTTTGGCACGGGGAAGATGAAGTTTACGCCGGTCGTAATTTTGCCACTTTTGACCAGAAAACCATTTTGGAAACCTACATGGTTGGTTTTGTGGCGCCCACCCTTTTGGTCCACGGTTTACTGTCAATTATGCCAGTAGTAAGTCGGGTGATTAACCTCTCCGGTACTTTTGAAAATGGAGCCAGGGGTTGGTTGCCCTACTTTGCCTCCAAAAGGGCTTTGGAAGATTTGACAGTTGGTTTGGCTGAAGAACTGAAAGACAGAGAAATTTTAGTAAATTGCATTTCACCTTCAGATACGGCCACCGAAGAATATATCAAGTATTTTCCCAAAGACGCCAAAGATGCCAATTCCTCGGAAGGGGTAGCTAGATTAATTGTTAAAACTATGGAAAGCCGGGAAACGGGAAAGGTGGTGGTTATCAAGAAGGGACAAATTTCGGAAAAATTCCACGCGTAGCCTATCTGATTCGGGTAGCCAAAAACTAATCACTTTAATGATTCGAATCATCAAAGTGGTAACACCTGAAAAGCATGGTCTTTAAAGGGGTCTTATTTAGTTAGAAGATCCAAAAGTTCAACAATGGCTCCGATGCCGGCTCCGGCCCAAAAGCCGACCGAAGCCCACTTAAGGATGGCATGGTTGGCCTGGATGTCGGTGATTCGGTTTTGTTCAATCATGGGGGTGGTGAATATAAAAGCCAGTCCCCCCCCAACTACAGCACCGATGGCGCCAAAAGCTACGGGTTTTAGTACAAGACCAATAGGAAAGGCCTCGGGGGGACGAGTGACGGTTTCAATAGACATAGGCGGGTATTATAAACTATGGGATATGGGTGTCAAGAGCCCCAATTGGGTGTTGACGGCGGGGGTGGGTTAATGGTGTTTGAAAAACGGCCACAGTCTTACCACTTGGACTGCTTTTTAAGAACCGTTGTGAGTTTGGTAAATAACCGCTCTCTCTTTTTCTGTCCTTCTTTCTGGCAAATTT
>DAIPJT010000051.1:0-4078 GCA_036770125.1 Patescibacteria group bacterium | reverse complement strand
AAGAGATCTATAAATACAAAAGGGTGGATGAGGACATCTTCTGAGTAATTGGCTGTGAAGTGGTGGGGTAGGCTTCATTGAGGTATAATTCCAGTTACGGGGTGGAGTATGACGGTAGTACGTGCGCTTCGGGTGCGCATGGACTGGGTTCAATTCCCAGCACCCCGACAAGGTGACTGGGTTTCCGCCAAAAACAAGTATTTTGGCGGATCCGCCTTTGGAGGACAATTCCCAGCACCCCGACCATTAGCCTCAGGGTGAGACCCTGAGGCTGTGGAAAAATAAACTATGGGTAAGATAGGAAATTTATATATTGTAGCGACACCGATTGGGAATTTGAAGGATATTTCTTTGCGGGCAATTGAAACGCTTAAAAGTGTGAACGTGATTTTGTGTGAAGACACGAGGGTGACCAAGAAACTGTTAACTATTGTCACCCCGTACTCCGATACGGGGTCCATACAAAAAAAGGCCTGGATCCCGGATCAGGTCCGGGATGACAGGGGTGGGCGAAAATTAATTTCGTACCATCAGCACAGTAGCGATACGAAGAAGCTGGAAATTTTACAGATGCTCAACAGTGGCCAGAACTTGGCTCTTGTCACGGACGCCGGCACCCCGGGGGTGTCAGACCCGGGTAATGAACTGGTGGCGTTTTTGACTGAGGCCAATCCGGCCATTAAAATTATTCCCATTCCCGGACCCTCCAGTGTGACGACCGCCTTGTCGGTAAGCGGCTTTCCGGCGGGTGAGTTTTCTTTTTTGGGTTATTTTCCCAAAAAGGGGAGAAGCAGGTTTTTGGAAAAAGTGAAAGGTTTGGGTCACCCCCTTATTTTCTTTGAATCGCCGTACCGTATTGGCAAACTGGTTGATTGGTTGGGTGAAAACTTGAGTGCCGGCACACAAATCTGTCTTTGTCAGGAATTGACCAAAATGCACGAGAGGATTATCAGGGGAAGTCTCACGGAAGTAAAAACTGTTTTAGAAAAAGAGGAGAAAGAGTTGGGACGAGTTAAGGGAGAAATAGTGGTTGTTCTCGTTCCAAAGTATGAATGAATATCGGCAGTTAATAATGCATCCATCCGACTGTCTGCGTAACTATTCCTCAGCTGGTTTTCTGGTTACTACTCCCGGTATGAAGGAGGTTCTACTTGGTACCCATCATGAGGCTCCTGGTCTTTGGGGGAATTTTGCCGGAGGGAGACTGGCTGAGGAATGTGACCCCAGAATTACTGCGGCCAGAGAACTACAAGAAGAGATAGGACTTGGGGTGGATCCAGAAACTAACTGGAGTCAACCGCTGATCGTTATTGTTAATTACAGGATGGCCAATCGAAGGCCGAGTATAGGAATTATTTATAAACTTGAAGTAGAGAAAAGTATAGGCATAGATATTCCACCTACAAGTGAGATAAAAAACGTTGAGTGGTTTAGTTGTACTATGCCCCTTATGGATGAAGCAAACCCTGCTGAAAGACTTTGGGGAGGGGTGTATACGGCGGAAGCATTGAGGGCCTGGGAGAAGAGGCAATTTGGAGGCGTGGTGCAAGTAAATAGCTGGTATGGCGGATTAACACTATACGACAGATTAAAAATCAGAGAGGCGGAACATCGGTAGCTTCCTAGAGTGAATACTTTCCCGCCTGCTGGTATAACTCTTGTGCCCGAGGCACCGTTCTCATCTATTAAAATGTCAAGGTTGTTCAGAAAGTTTTTCCATGAGTATTGAGTAAAAACGCAGGTTGTGGATCGAAGCCAGGCGCATGGCGGCAATTTCATTAATCCGAAACAGGTGCCCCAGGTAGGCTTTGGAATAGTTGGTACACAACAAACAATCACAAGCGGTGGAGACAGGTGTCGTGTCTTTATAATACTTTTCTTTATCCGGTGTGTAGTACGAATAAAAAGTATCAGACGTGGTATCAATGTTATTTATTGTATCAGCGTTAAAGACATATAACCGCTTGTGGCGGGCGTCTCTGGTAGGCAAAACACAGTCAAAGACCGTATAGCCCATTTTAACCAGGGCTTTGATTTCATGAGGTTTACCTATACCCAAGCCGTAAAGAAGGGTGTCGGATCCCCGAAGGGGACCCCTTTGGGGTTTTGCGTTTGAGGCGATGATTTCCGCCGACTGGTAATCAAATTCTCCCCCGGGCTTGCCCTGAGCCTGCCGAAGGGGCCAACCGCCATAACCCAAAGCGGTATAACCCATCGTAATTAATTGCTTGGTACACTCAGCCCGAAGGTCGGGAAAAAACCCTCCCTGGACGACGCCTGTTAGTATGGGTTTTATAAAAGGCGAGGTCCTTTGTGTCAAAGGCCTCGCCTTAATGAAATTTTGTGTTAATTTCTCATATTCTTTGAGTGATCTTTCGGCCCAATGTAGCGTTCGCCTGACAGTTTCTTTGGCCTCGATATAAGTGGCCGTCGGGGGAGTAAAGTCGTCCAAGACGACCATTAGGTTGGTTCCCAAAGTAAATTGGGCCCGAAGTGAAGATTCGGGAGTTAAACCCAAAACGCCTTTATCGGTTGGTTTTCCTCCCAGACTCATGGCTTGAAAACCCCCCGAGTCAGAAATACATAAACCTTTCCAATTCATAAACGACCTAATGCCGCCAAACTTTTTAATGACTGAGACCCCGGGGTTGGTCAGGAGATGGTAAGTGTTAACCAAAATTCCAGGTGTTTTGGTGTTTTTAATATCCTCCGAGTCCAGCGTTTTAACCACTGCCCGGGTAGCGTCAGGGAAAAAAAGAGGCTTTTGACCAATTTTGGGAAACTTGACTTCGTCTGGCATATTGTGTAATAATATCATCAAACACTCACTTTGGATGGACGTTTACGTCGGTTCAGGTGAGTTTTTTCTTGCCAAAAACGCCCCTTGATGGCCTTCCATTTAACCGTTTTTTCGACAGTAATTTTAGGCTTAATTAAGCGGTAGAACTGACCATCCTTTCCGGTTTTTTCCCAAAGAACGCTTCCGGCTACCATGTCGGCTGAGTTGATAGCGGGATTTTTCTGACTATCCAGGTGATTGATTATTAAAGCTCTTGGAGTCAGCTGACACAAAATCTGGTCAAACCTTGATTGGTCGATTTTTCGATAAAAATGACGGTCAAAAACAACCTCAAGTAATTTCTGGTTATAATACGGAAGACATTCTTCAATCAATTGCCAGCAAAGAACAGCAAAATTTTCAGGCGTATCGGGAATACTTTTACCCTCTTTTTCTGTAATCAGAACGAATATTTCGGGTTTATTTTCGATCAATAATTTCAGAAATTTGATTTTTGTTTTTTCGCCGGCACGATAGAATTTAATTTCTGACACGTTTTTTAAAGTTTGTCTTTTTCTGATTTTTTGGGTGATCTTGGCTATTTTTTGAGGAGCTTCAGTGCCAATTGCGGCGACGATGACGACTGGGTCTTTGGGGTCAGGAAGGGTGCCCGATTCATCGATAAAAATGGTAACCTTCATGTGCGCCTATTATACCTTAAATGGAACACTATATTGAATAGCCTTGGGCAACAGTTTGTTGTCCTTAAACGATTTATTCAGCTTCCAAATGTCCAGCTTGCTTATCAGATCAATTCTTAACCCTCTAAGGTATGGAACTATAGTGATTTTACTACAGAATTGAGTATGGGTATGGCATGGCTTATCTTTAGAAAATTTACATTTTTGACATTACTTTGAAGGTTTTTATAAAAGGGGTCTTTTTCAAAACTAAAATTAAGGCTAACTTTGATAAAAGGACTCTATCAAATTGATAGTTTGAGCTTTGAAATAACTGTTAAAATATTAATGAAAATAATATGCAAACAAAAATAATTAGAAACCTTAAAAAGGATAAATTGATAAGCAAATGCGAAAAGTTATTAGTAAAAGGTACAGATTCTATAACTGATATTAGTGAAGAGTTGGGTATTAGCTACAACACAGCTCGTGGGTATATTGAGCTTGTTAAGTCTAGGTGGGTTGATTCAAAAAGTGTTGAAGAATTACAGTCTGAGAGGGAAGGACTGATTAAAAAGGTTCAAGAAGTGATAAAAGAGAGCTGGCAGATTAAAAACAC
>DAIPJT010000050.1:0-4099 GCA_036770125.1 Patescibacteria group bacterium | reverse complement strand
AACAACGGTCGGATTTTTTGGAGCTTCCATCTTCATGTTTTAATTATACATCTTTTACAGGATTTTAGAGGAGTTTACCAACCTTGGAGGTTGGTTGAGTAGAAACCTAGGGTGTATTTTGTTGTGGTAGGATGTCGTGGGAAGCACTTTCCCTCATCCCCATGGGGGTAACCCTGATAAATTTAGCTTTGGCCCAGAGCTCTCTGATGTTTTTGGCTCCACAGTAGGAAAAGCCGGACCTGATACCGGCCTCAATGACTTTTAAGTGGTCGGCCATTTCGCCTTTGTAAGCCACAATCCCCTCCACCCCTTCAATGTGATGAAGGTAATTTTTACTGTTGGTCACTTTCTTGGCCAGGTGATTCTTTTTGGCCAGATATGAAGTCGAGCCATTGTAAATCTTGTATTTGACGCCATCAATTGTTACTAATTTTCCCGGCGATTCTTTTAAACCAGCCAGCATATTTCCGACCCGGACGGCGGAGGCACCGGCGGCTAAAGCTTTGACAATGTCGCCGGAATTTTTGATCCCGGCATCCATGACAAAAGTTTTTTTGAATTTCCGAGCTGCCCGAGCACAGTCAATAGCGGTCGTGATATTTGGCACTCCGCAACCGGTCATAATTCGGGTGGTGCAAATTGACCCGCCACCGATACCGGCGTGAACACAGTCGGCTCCAGCAGTATACAAGTTGACCGCTCCGTCGTAAGTGGCCACTACGCCGGCGTGAATATCAACCGACTTGCCAAATCGTTGTTTTAAGATTCTGGTAATCTCGACAGCTTTTCGCATGTGTCCGTGAGCCACATCCAAAAGGAGAACGTCTACCCCGGCTTTGACTAAGGCGTTGGCCCGGTTCTCATAACTGTCATGGCAACAGCCAACCGTGGCTCCAATAAGGGCACCGGACTGCTTGATCTTGGCTACTTCATCGGCTTGTTCCCCGACGGTATTAAAGCGGTGTGAGAAAGCCAGACCGCCACACTTGAAAAGACTAATGGCGGAGGTTGTATCCACCACGTCGGACATGGGGGCGGTGACAATGGGCAAAGATAGGGTGATTCTGGGGGAAAGTTTAACGGTCAAGTCCACGTCGGCTCGACTTTGAATGGTGGAATATTGAGGTACCAAAAGAACGTCATCGTAGGACAGAGCCAGAGGAATATCGGAAACTTTCTGCATATTTGGACATAGGTAATCATACGGTGTGTACTGTAAAAATCAAGAATAGATATTGAGGGGCTTGGGGTGGTAAAATACAAGGTTAACTAGCCCGAGCAAATTTTGTTTATCAAAATTTGAACGGGTAAAGAGCGCAATATATGTTTTACGTATATGTGCTTAAAAGCATAAAAGACGGTAAGTTGTATAATGGCTATACGGCAAACCTGAAAGCCAGGCTGTTGATGCACAATCGGAAGAAGGTGGCTTCGACGAAAAACAGGGCCCCTTTTAATTTGATATACTATGAGGCGTTTTTGCACCAGCAAGACGCAACTGCCAGGGAAAAGTTCTTTAAAACACAGTGGGGTAGGAACTTTTTGCAGAAAGTTCTCAAGAATTATTTTAGGGATGCGTAGCTCAGTTGGTTAGAGCGTTCGATTCACATTCGAAAGGTCGTAGGTTCGAGTCCTACCGCGTCCACAGTATCTCAGTTGGTTCACCCGAACAAGTTTTGCTTGGTGGGTTGCACGGGTTCACCCGAACAAGTTTTGCCTTGCAAAATTTGAACGGGTAAATTCGAAAGGTCGTAGGTTTCCGCCAAAAACAAGTATTTTGGCGGATCCGCCTTTGGAGGACGAGTCCTGCACAGTCCACCAGAGTCCTATAGTTGATTTTTACTGCGTATTTGTTATGATACTCACCATATGAGTGGTATTGAGATTACGGATGAGAAGCTGGCAGCCATGAATAGGGCCATGGGAGATTTGATTGGGAGGGCGAATTTGGCTCCAAGAGGTAGGGATGGTTTAAGAGCTCCTGCAACTGAAAGTTCTCTTGAATTTGCCTCTGAAGTCGTAATTAAGGATAGAGAAAAAATTAAGAAAGAGGCTAAAGAGGCTGAGAAGCCTTCTGAGCAACTAGGTCCTATCGCATCCACAGGGGTTAGTGTAGCTCCTTCTGGTAACAAGTCGTAAGTCCTGCACAGTCCACAAAAAATTGCTTTTTTGCGAAATTGTTTTATAATGGTTCCCATGGGAAAGGAAATATTGAAAGATGGTCGCCTATTTGGTGCCAAAAGGTCCTCTTTCCGAAAGAGTTTTTTAAGACCCACTCGAGTTTGCCAGCACGATATTTTAGACAAAAAGCCCACAATCTCTGGAATATTTGGAGAACCAACTATTGTGATGCAGCAGGCAGCAGAATTACTTGGGGGTGAGGCTATAATAGCTGACGATGGTAAAACCTATCTACATAAAGGTTGGAGAGTCGATTTACCCCAAGGAAAAAATTATTTGAAAGTAACCCTTAAAAACGCTAGCGACTTTACACCCTTTTGGTCAACGGTTGAGTTGCTTAAACAACTTATTAAGGAGTTGTAACTGTTGGTTGCCTTATTTATCCATCTCCTGTTCTTACCTATTGAACAAAACCTTCCCTTCCTGTAAGATTTTTTTGTGAACAAGAAACTGGTTTGGGCAATATTTTTACCTCTAATTATTTTGGCTGTTTTTTTGTTGTTTCGCTTGAGTCAAAAAAGTGATAAAGTAACGGCTATGCCAAGCCCAACTCCGGTGGTAACCCAAGCCCCTTCCCAGTTTTCAGCCACTGATATTACGGTGGGGACAGGGGAGAGTGTGAAGGCCGGGGACAAAATTGTGGTTAACTACAAAGGCACACTTTTGGATGGAACAGTTTTTGATAGCAGTTATGATCGCGGCACCCCTTTTTCTTTTACTCTGGGAGCGGGGGAAGTGATTGAAGGTTGGGATAAAGGATTTGACGGAATGAAGATTGGTGGCAAACGGAAACTGGTGATTCCTGCCGAAATGGGCTATGGAGCACAAGCTGTGGGCACAATTCCGGCTAATTCAACCTTAGTTTTTGAGGTGGAGTTGCTGGAAGTAGTTAAATGAAAAAATCCAAAATCTTCTTTTACTCCCTGTGGGTCCTGTTGCCTCTTTTAGCCATATATGTAGTAACCAAGAGCCCCTACTTTTTTGGCTTAAAAAATTCGCTCTCAATTACCAACTTTCTTTTGCGGGTTTTAGCTTTGACAGCTCTACCTTTACTGGCCTGGCAGATTTTCTTGGGTGCCTTTATGGGCAAGTTAACTGCCAAATTTGGTGGCTGGGTAGCCAACTATCATTTCAATCAAGGGATTATTCTTGGTACCTTAATTTTGATGCACCCTTTGATGCGTTTAACCGAACGCTACCTTGCCATTGCCAAACTGGACCCTTTTTATATTTTTACCGATGTTTGTTTGCTTTGTTCCGAAAAACAAGAACTATATCTCTCTTTCGGCCGGTTTGGCTTTTGGTTGATTGTCTTAGCCATAATCGCAGCCAAAATCAGGCATTGGGATTGGTGGAAGGCCAACTGGCGTTATTTTCATTGGGCTAATTACGTTGGTTTTTTAGCTGTTTTCCTTCATGGCTTAAAAATAGGGACAGACTTCCACTCGGTTATCTTTTTGCCTTTAGCCTATTTATCTTTGGGGTTAGTAGTGGCTTCAATAGTGAAAAGATTGATTGGTCTTAAAGACCTTCTTTGATGGCTAAAGCCAAGGCTGTTAAATAACTTTCGGTATTTGAGTCGATTTGGAAATGGGGGAACAGTTTGATGGTCATGATAAAGGTGTTGAGCTGAATTTTTGTGGCCAATATTTGATGATGCAGGTAGCTTTTTTGGGCGGATCTGGCTAGATTTAGTAGGACCCGATGGGCAGACCGGGAAAGCAGGTGGTCACCGTAGGCTTGGTTAATGGCCGCAATCAAAGTGTCAAAAGAAGGGTTGGAAATATCCGGAAGGTTACCTTGATAATTGATAACCAGGTAGGTAGTTTGAAAAATTTGATATTCTTGTTTTTGGACATTACCGTCTACATCGTATTTATAGACGGACAACGTATAGGGAGAGGGTCGTCCCGGAGCC
>DAIPJT010000049.1:0-4116 GCA_036770125.1 Patescibacteria group bacterium | reverse complement strand
GACTCTTTCCTGGCTGTCTTGCAATTCCGGGTCTTTTCCTTTGATAAAGTCAACCGCCTCCGATCCCTCGTTAAGAATGTCCACCTTAACCACCAAAAAAAGACCGGAAGTGGTAGCCTCTTTTCCATGAGCCATAATTTTGGTTTCTTGCGACACATTCTTGACCGTGGTTAAAAAAGTGCTGTTCCCAAACTTTAAGTTAAACGCCTGCCCTACTTTATAATATTCATATTTTTGTTTGGCTACCGGATCCCCCCTGGCAGCCACTGTCGCCAAAATAACAAAAAGAACAATTAAAATAACTATTTTCAGAGCTTGAGTCACTTTAAAAAATCGAGAACAAACCGTTGACGGCAAAAGCAATAATGCTTTTTAACCCCAATTCTTTCACCACACTTAAGTATTGTCTGTCCATAGAAACTTGTCAAGAAAAAGAGTATAAATATGTTACGAGCCAGTTTATATTAACCCTCTTTAGTATTTTTGTATTGTCTGTCGGCGTGGTATCAGCCGAAGACTTACCTGCCGGTGTCATCCCCAAATTACCCAAAACCGCTAACGACCCGGTCTTAACCCAAAACAAAGTTTATCCTTTCTGGGGCCCGGTTTGTCAGCGATATACCTATTCCGTTGTTTACTCGGACAAAGCCGGTCGCCCCCCCGAATATATCAAAGTTTATTTCAACGGCAAAATGCTGGATATGCAAAAAGAAAACCCCGGTGACGGTGATTACAAAAAAGGTGTTAAGTATATTTATCAAAATGTTCCCAACAAATACGGATCGAATTTTTATTATTTTGAAGCCTCCAATGGCTTGGGTAAAACCAGAGCGGCGATTATTGACTCACCTGATAATGGTCCGGTTCTTTTTGATTCCAATTTCAAAAGCAACGAAATCGTTTTGATTAATCCTACAACCGGTAAAGAGCTCTGGCGTTATCCGACCAACGAGGAGTGGGTTGGCGCTGTAGCCTTATCGGACGACGGTAAATATTTAGCCACTCAAACTTCTAATCATGTTTATTTATTTGACTCAACCAACCCAAAACCTTTATGGATTTACGAAAGCCCCACCAAGGGCAACATCGGCGGAGACGTTAAAGGAGGTGTGGCCATTTCATCTGATGGAAACAAAATCTTTGCGGCAATAAACGGGAAGGCTGTTTATTTTGATTACAAATCCAACAAGCCCGTCTGGACCTATAATCTGGAGCAAAATGGCGGTGGCGCTTACGGCGTGGATATCAGTCGCGACGGCTCACACACAGCTGTAGCTATGGCCGGATCGGAATCAGCCGAAAATTCCAATGTCTTGCTTTTGTTTGACAAGAATGGAAAAAAATTATGGCAGTATCATTCTTCCGGCAATTGGCACGAGGTGAGCTTTTCTGAAGATGGAAAATATTTAACTGGATCTACAGGCTGTCCCGACCGCCGAGGATACTTGTTCTCCATTGATTCGGACAAACCAATCATCAAGTCTGACCCACTCTCCAAGGAGTCCCCCATTGATGAAGCTCGTATTTCAGCTACAGGAGACACGGTCGCCTTTGGGGTTGAATCAGGGTACGGTGCTATTGTCCTCATGGATAAAAAAACTAAAAGTATCATCTGGAAATATGAAACACCCCAAAATAGATCTGTTCGAGCCCTAGCCATGACTCCCAGCGGTAGATATATTGGGGCCGGCACCTTCGGAGGTGACATTTTGCTTTTTAACGAAAAGTCGAACGTTCCCATTGAGAAAATTAAAATTAATTCCTCCATTGGCGCCCTTGATCTTTCTGATGACGGGTCTGTTTTTGTCACCGGCTCAGCCGATAAGAAAGTCAGAATTTTTCATCGTGGGGCGGACAAAACCATCGCTGAAATAAAACTTAATGAATATGTCGGCGAGGTGGACGTTTCAGCCAATGGCAAATATGCCGTAGCCGGCACCAGCGGATCGGTTTATTTTTTTGAAACCATTATTGATTTAACCAATGTCAAAGTATCTGCTTGTTCAAAAGTTATTGAACCACCCAAAGAAGACACGACCCTTTTTGGCGGACAAAATGGTGGTGGGCTACAAAATAACGATGCGACAGTAAACAAAGTTAGTTGGCTGGTAAAAATAAAGCTGTGGTTGACTGGTCTTTTTAAGAAATCCACCGATGGTGGCACCTGTGGAAACAGTCTTTGCGAGCCGGATTTGGGTGAAACAAAAGCCAGCTGTTCCAAAGACTGTATGGAGTAGTATAATGAAACGTGACAAAATCCACCGGTTGCTGTGAACCCTTCAATCCTAAGCCCTGGGAAGATAAAACGATTACCTGGAAAGACAAATTGTTTGTCAAAGACCAAGTGACCAGTTTTTTACACATTCCCCTTAATATGGGTGGCAAGATTACCAAAAATATGGCCTTAATTGAAAAAGCCAACGCCAAGTCCCCTTACCAATTGATGCTGACGGACGAAAAATCCCTTTGGGGCTCAGACATCTATATTGACGTGGCCAAAAAAGTCCCGGGGGCTCAAATGATGACTTTGTCGGGAACTTATTTAACCCGCGTTTTTGAAGGGCCCTTCCAAAATGTAGGCAAATGGGTCCAAGAAATGCAAAAATACATGGAAAAAAAGAATAAAAAGATAAAAAAACTCTACTTCTCCTACACCACCTGTCCCAAGTGTGCCAAGGTTTACGGCAAAAACTACGTTGTTCTCTTCGTCCAAATTTAAATGTTTTACGTCTATATCCTTCGCACTTCCGGCAGCACGCTGTATATTGGTCATACCAACAAAAAGAGGCTTTGGTTGGAAATAACTATTGAAAATAGCTATTGAAGATATAACATTGAGAAATAGATCATGAAAAAAGGCTTTACTAAAATCGTGCTTTTGATATCGCTGGTTCTGGTCAGTATTGCCTTTGCCTACTATTACGGCACACAACAGAAAAAACCGGCCGAAATTATTATTAGTCCAACTACCCAACCCCAACAAACAATTCCCCCCACACTCCCTTCACAAACCCCCATCTCAAACGTTCCGAATGATTGGAAAACATATACCAATGACCAGTATGATTTTGAGATTTCCTATCCTCCAACTTACAAAGCATTAACCGATAAAGAAAATCTTTATGGCTGGCCTAATGGGGTTGTCTTGATTTATGACGGTGGGCAATCCTATGACCTGGCTATCGAACGCTGGGATAATCAGTCCGAATATGAAAACAAATACAAAAACCAATCCAACATCACTATTAAAAGGATTGGCAATATTTATCTCACTCTTTTAAATACCAACTCTGAAACCGAAGTGGATCAAATAATTCAAACCTTTACTCTAACCCCCTAAATCGTAGTACACTAAAGAAGTGGCATACAAGAAATTGCTTATTGTTTTAGTTTTGGCTTTTTTTACTATTTTGGCCACGATCACCAGGGCAGCCAACGAAGTTGTTGTAACCCAGGGAGGTGATAAACAAGTGGAACAATCCGGGTCCGGTACCAGATTTGAAACCGGATCGGTCAACCCGATGTGGGGAGGAGCGGGAGAGTATACTTTTCAGACTTACTTTGTTGACCCCCAAGGCCGGCAACCGGAGTTTGTCAAAATTTACCTGCAAAGAGGTAGTGAAGGAGAAAAATTTGAAAACTACCCCATGACTAAAGGTGTTACTTCCGACAAGGGTACGGCTTACTCTTTTACCAAAACCATCAATAACAACAAAGAGGGCATTTACCAATTTTACTTTGAAGCCAAAATTGGCAACAAGCTAATTCACGGCCCCTCCTACTTCGGTGAAAACTGCAAACCCGGCGGGTGTGGCGAATGTTGTGGCGTTTGGGGCGGACCAAAGATTCTCTCCAATAAACTGATTGAAGAAAATAAAATTTATTTGTTTGAAAAGGATAAAAATAGCCCCCTTATAACACACGATGTTGGTAATAAATGGGTAACATCGGTGGATATTTCTCCTGACGAGCGATATATGGCCGCAGCCGACAACGAACAAAATTTTTATTTGTTTGACATTCGGCAAAAAAAGTTAGCCTGGCAATTCAAAGCTCCTCCAGTCACCGATACCGGCAACTTGGGTATGGATAAAGGTCTGGTGGCCTTTGCCAACA
>DAIPJT010000048.1:0-4168 GCA_036770125.1 Patescibacteria group bacterium | reverse complement strand
GGCCGTTTTGCTTTCAGCGCCATGAATGAAGATATCGATTTGCGGGTCTCTTCACTCCCCACTACCTGGGGAGAAAAAATTGTTATGAGACTTTTGAAAAAATCCGGTGGTGTTCCTGAGGTAATGGAATTGGGTCTAAGAGGAAGTGCCTTGAAAGCTCTCAACGATGCTATTTTACGACCGCATGGCATCATTCTGGTTTGTGGCCCAACGGGTTCCGGGAAAACGACCACCCTCTATTCGGTGATTTCCAAAATCAACACTTCTAAAGTCAATGTGGTGTCATTGGAAGACCCGATTGAGTACAAAATTGCCGGTGTCAATCAGGTACAAATTAATCCTGGGGCCGGTTTGACTTTTGCTTCTGGCCTGCGGTCTTTCTTGCGCCAAGACCCCAACATTATCTATGTCGGAGAAATTCGGGATCAGGAAACGGTTGATTTGGCCATTCAGGCTTCCTTGACCGGCCATTTGGTTTTTTCGACCCTTCACACCAACAACGCCTCGGGTGCTTTACCTCGTCTTTTGGATATGGGGGCCGAACCGTATTTGTTGGAAAGCTCGATTACGGCCATTGTGGCCCAAAGAGTCGTGCGACAAATTCACACCGAATGTCGGGAGGAATATGTGCCCGAGCCGGCGGTAGTTGAAGAGATGATTAAAGTTTTGGGGCCAATGGCCCCCAAAGATGGTATCAAAAAACTTTACCGGGGTCGTGGTGACAACGATTGTGGTTCCTCGGGTTACTATGGCCGGATGGGTATTTTTGAAGTTTTGCCGGTGAATGAAAAAATTGGTAAATTGATCTTGACTAGGGCTTCCTCTAAACAAATTGAGGTTGAGGCGGTGGCCATGGGCATGACCACCATGAAACAAGACGGTTATTTAAAATGTATTGAGGGGATTACTACTGTTGAAGAGGTTTTGAGAGTAGCTGAAGAATAATATGACGATAAACGAACTTTTAAATTTAGTCAACGAACGGGGGGCCTCGGACTTGCACTTAATAGCCGGTTTTCCACCAACACTTCGGGTTGATGGGGTATTGTTTTCTATTCCCGGTGAGTCGGTTCTAACGGCTGACGAGATATTGCTATCCTTAAAAGAGATGGTAAACGAAGCCCGACTAAAGTTTTTTTTGGAAAAGCGTGAACTGGATTTTTCTCTGGAAGTTGCCGGTAAAGCCAGGTTTCGTATCAACGCCTATTTTCAGGAAGGAAGTTGTGCTTTGTCTTTTCGGCGAATTCCTTTGATTATTCCCGAGCTCTCTACCCTGGGTTTACCTAAGTCGGCCACTTCCCTGGTTAATCTAAAACAGGGGTTGGTGTTGGTTACCGGGCCGACCGGTCACGGTAAATCGACCACCCTGGCGGCGATGATTAATGCGATCAACTTGTCACGAGCAGAACACATTATCACAGTGGAGGACCCGATAGAATTTCAGTTTCCGACGGCTAAGTCGATTGTTTCCCAACGGGAGCTTGGTTCGGATACTTTGGTGTGGAGTGACTCTTTGCGGGCGATTTTGCGGGAGGACCCCAACGTCGTTTTGGTTGGAGAGATGCGGGATTATGAAACGGTAGCTTCGGCTATGACGGTGGCCGAAACGGGTCACCTGGTTTTTTCCACCCTGCACACCAATTCGGCGGCACAAACGGTTGACCGGATTATTGACGTTTTTCCCCAGGCTCAACAAGGTCAAGCCAGGTCACAGTTGGCTTCAACTTTGGAGGCGGTTGTTAGTTTGCGTTTAATTCCGGCGGTGGCTGGAGGCAGGACTTTGGCCTATGAATTGATGACCGGGTCTCCGGCCATCAAAACCTCCATTCGGGAAGCCAAAACCCATTTGATTAATAATATCATCACCACCTCTTCTGAGCTGGGTATGGTTTCTTTGGATATGTGTCTGGCTGAAAAAGTTAAAAATGGGGTTATTACCTTCGAAGTTGCCCAGGCGTATTCTCTGAGTCCTGCGGAGTTGTCAAGATTGGTAAAAAACTAGTGCTATGAAGAGGTTTGTTTATAAAGCTAAAGACCGCGCCGGAAAACTTTTTTCCGGTGAAGTGGAAGCTTCAAGTGCCAGTTATGCGGCCGGCCTGATTCGGAAAAAGGGTTTGTTTGTGATTTCGGTGACCAATAAAAGCAAGAGCCTCTTGGCTTTTTTGAACAAAGGAAGCGATAAAGTTCCCTATAACGACGTGGTGGCCTTTACCCGCCAGTTGTCCACGATGATTAACGCCGGTCTGCCGGTGACCGACTCCCTGTTGGTTTTGCGTAATCAGACAAAAGGTGAAATGCAGAGGGTGGTGTCGGAAATTTTGACGGATGTTTCGGAGGGGGATCCTTTATCCAAAGCCTGTCTCAAGCACCCCAAAGTTTTTACCTCAACTTACACTTCAATTTTAAAAGCCGGGGAAGCCGGTGGAGTGGTGGAAAAAGTTTTGCTGCGACTGGCCGAAAACATGGAGCGGGAATCGCAATTTCGCTCCAAGGTGAAGGGGGCGATGATTTACCCGGCCATTGTCGTTGTCGGAATGTTGGTGGTGATGACGGTGATGATGATTTTTGTGGTACCCAAAATGACTTCCCTCTACACCGACCTGGGAGCCACCCTGCCCCTGCCGACCCGGATTTTGATGGGCATTTCGGATGCCTTCTTGCGTTTCTGGCCGGTGGTGTTGATTTTGGGGGGGCTCTCGGGTTATGCCTTTTCGGTTTATGTTTCCTCTTCTGATGGCCGTCGGGCTTACGACCGTTTCAAGTTAAGGATTCCCATTATGGGACCATTGCAGCGAAAGATTATGTTGACGGATATCACGAGAACTTTGAGCTTGTTGATTTCCGCCGGGGTGTCCATTTTGGAAAGCTTGAACGTGGTGGTGGGAATAGTTAAAAATACGGTCATTAAAGATGCCCTTAAAGACACGGCGGTGCAGGTCGAAAAAGGGTTTCCGATAGCTTATGCCTTTGCCAAACACGAGGAAGCTTTCCCCTTTATTGTCTCTCAAATGACGGCGGTTGGCGAGCAAACGGGCAAAACCGATGAGGTTTTGCTGAAAGTTTCCCAAATTTTTGAAAATGAATCGGATCAGGCGGTCAAGGCCTTAACGACCGCCATTGAGCCAATTATCATGATTTTTTTGGGGCTTGGGGTGGGTTTTTTGGTCATTGCCGTCATCTTGCCGATTTACAACCTAACGAGTGAGTTGGGGGTGTAGTTGACAAGAGTGTTAAGAAAGTAAATACTGATTATAGATGAGAAGGGGGGTGAAATAAGAATTAAAATGAATAAAAAAAGTATTGCCCTGAAAAGGGGTTTTACGTTAGTCGAACTTTTAATCGTGATCGCGATTTTAGGTGCTTTGGCCGCAGTGGTTTTGGTTGCTTTAAACCCTGTTGAGCAATTGGCTAGAACACGTGATTCAGGTAGGCTTAACTCAGTTACATCTTTGGGTAGGTCTTTAGAGGCATATGCTACCAGTCATGCTGGATCTTACGTATCCTACGGTGCGGTGGCACCTCTTACCTACACTTGGATTACGACACTTGTGAACGCCGGAGAAATATCTACCATTCCGACAAACACGTCTTTTGCTAGTCAAACGGCGTGTACGGCGACGATAGGTAGTGAGAATTTCTTCTGCTACTTAGCAACGACTGCAGGTACTGGTGTAGGACCGGTTATGGTTTTCACCAAGGCCGAGTCAAAATCAGTTACTTCTAAGTGTTCGACGGCAACACCGGCTGCATGGTTAGCATACAAGAGCGACGTGGGTCGAGCTGGTACCGTTTGTACGGCAGCAGTGGGAACTGTTCCAACTCTTGCAAGCGCATTTGTTGATTAAAGTTGTACTGGTGTACCAAAAGAGGCTACCCGAAAGGGTGGCTTCTTTTTTTTGTAAGTATCTTTTCGTAAAAAGGCCTTGAAATTTTGATGTATACTAAATGCAGTGAATAAATTCCTCAAAATAATTGCTTCTTTAGTGATGGTGGGAATACTGGCCATTCTTTTTTTCCTGGCTTTTGATCCGGGGGAGAGGACGAATAAAAAAAGTGATGAATCAACAGCTCAAAGTATCCGAGGTTACGCGGGAGCCAAGCCGGAAACCCAAGGGCTTATTCTGGCCAACCCACAGGTGTTTTTGTCACAAGACAAAATTTGTTTTAA
>DAIPJT010000047.1:0-4228 GCA_036770125.1 Patescibacteria group bacterium | reverse complement strand
TGAAGCTAATTTGAGACCGAATACAGTTTGTCGTGCATCTCCCAAAATTTACCTTGCTCCTTGGCACACTCCGAAGCCTCGGCTGCTTTTTGAGCATTGGGATGAAATGACAGCGGGAAATGTTTAAAGGAATATTTCACCAAGCCCTTATTTACATATTCACTCATCAGTTTGCCATAGGTTTGGGTGAAATGGCGAATGCAGTAAGGACACTCGAAATCGGAAAACTCAACAATGGTCACCTTCCCGTCACCCTTGACCGGAGAATCCCCTATTTCAACGGTTTTGGGGATAGGATCAAAACCTTTGGGATCGGTTTTAGCGGCTGAGGCCAGCATTTCAATATAATTGGCGGCGTTGGTAGACCCCTTGCCGGCCAACTCTTTGTCGATAATGTCTTTGAAAGCTTCAAAAGGGTAAGCTCCACTCAAAAATTTACCGTTGACAAAAAAGCCCGGCGTACCGGAGACACCAACTGTTCCACCATAGGTCTCATCAGCTTTGACCCTGTCAACGTATTTTCCGGAGTCCAGACAGTTATTAAAATCTTTTTCATTAAGACCCAACTCTTTAGCATATTTTTTCAAGTTATCCACCGACAGCGGAGATTCTTTTTCGGCTGTCGGCTGAGTGTTTTCGGTTGCTGTTGGCCCCTTCTCCAAATTGTTGACCTTTTGCCACAAGACTCCCACGGCAAAAGCCAGAATGATGGCCACTACAACCAACAAGGGAGAAAATTTTTCCAAAAGTGAGGATGAAGGTTTGTTTGTCTCAGAAGACATGTTGGTCATTATGCTGTCTTATCCAAGAAATGTCAAGGCGTCCATAGCCGCCATGCAACCAAAGCCGGCAGCTGTCACCGCTTGTTTATAAATGCGATCGTGAACGTCTCCGGCGATGAAGACGCCGGGAACTTTTTGTTTCGGAAGCAAGAAACCTTTTTCGTCTGTCTCCAACTGACCTTTAAATAAATCACTCATGGGTTTGTGACCAATGGCCACAAACAATCCGTCAAACGCCTCTTCTTTTATATTTTGTGTTTTGTTGTTTTTTAGTTTTAGACCATTCACTGTCTCCTGTCCACTAACTCCTAGTATTTCAGTATTCCACATCACTTTAATTTTTGGGTTATTTAACACTTTGTCTATCATAATCTTACTGGCCCGAAAAGTGTCTCGGCGATGAATAACAAACACCTCCTTGGCATACTTGATCAAGTACAACGCCTCCTCCATCGCACTGTCCCCGCCTCCGACCACCGCTACTTTTTTGTCACGAAAAAAAGGCGCGTCACAGGGAGCACAGGAGGAAATGCCACGACCAATAAATTGGGAAACTCCGGGGGCATCCAGCCAAACTGTCTCCGCTCCGGTAGCCACAATCACCGTTTTTCCCAAAAAAGTTTCGCTACCGGCAGTTATCTCAAAGGGGCTTTTTTGAAAATTAACCCCCGTCACATCCAGTGGCCTAAAATCCACCCCAAAACGAACAGCCTGATCTTTCAACCTCACCATCAAGTCCGGGCCCATTACTCCTTCAGGGAACCCTGGAAAATTGTCCACCGTGGAGGTCAACATCAGTTGCCCACCCCACTTGGAACCACCCAATAAAAGAGTGGTCGCGTTGCCACGCGACGTATAAACTCCGGCCGTTAAACCGGCCGGGCCAGAGCCAATAATGACAACGTCAAAAATGTCGCTCATGCTGTTGGCCCCGGTTGAACCGGGGTTGGTGGTACAGTTGTATCATGACCGTTGGTCACAATCTCTGGTTGTACATCTTGTACACCTACGAGGTTTGGATCCTGAAAAACTGGCGGTTCCGGTACTACTGGTGCTGGCATCGGTGCCGACACCGGTTCCGGTACCGAAACAGTTGGCGGCGTTGCCAAAGGACCAGCCACTGGTGCTGGAACTGGATTATTTATATTTGGGTCCATCAAAAATCACCGCCCTTCGTTTTTAAAAGTAAATTTTCAAAGCCTTCTTTTCCCGCAAAACCCACCTGTCGGTTAACTTCCACGCCCTTGTTGAACAAAATCGTGGTGGGAATAGACATCACGCTATACTTGCCGGCCACCTCCCCCGCCTCGTCAACATTCACTTTTACAAAAACTACTTTGTCTTTATAAACATTGGACAATTCATCTAACACCGGCTCGGCCATCTTACAGGGTCCACACCAGTCGGCGTAAAAATCAACCAAAACCGGAGTGGTCGCTTTCAAGACTTTCTCATCCCATTCTGAAGCGCTAATTTTGGTAATCATAACGGATACACTATACCGTTTCCGTCAAGTTGTCGTCAACCAGGAAAAACTGATATACTGACCGGATGTGTCCTGTTTGTACGGTAGCGGTAGGAGCCGGCCTTGGTCTCTCGCGGGCTTTGGGTATCGATGATGCTGTAACAGCCATTTGGATAGGTGCTCTAATTCTCTCCATGTCTTTTTGGTTATTTGAAAAAATACGAAAATATAGGGTGCTTATCGTAATGGGTATGTATCTTCTTACCCTCTACCCTCTTTATTGGGCCAAATACATCGGCCGGGCCACCAACACCGCCTGGGGGGTAGACAAAATTCTGCTGGGAACGACCATAGGTTCGATTGTTTTTTTAATTGGCATCTGGGCAGACAAAAAAGCCCGTGCCAAATACGGCCGTCAGTTTTTCCAATACCAAAAAGTGGTTTTTCCGGTCACCTCTCTATTTTTAGCCAGCCTGCTTCTGCATTTTCTCATTCCCTGATATAATCAAACCGTGACCAAAATTAAAAACTATCAGGAGTTGTTAACCAAAGTTAACAAGGCTGTGGCCCAAAAAGGTTTGGATCTATCGGCCGGAGAAGACCTTTCCATTGGGGTGATGAATTTAATTTCCATCGAAGAACACCTCTTTTTTACTTACAACAAAACTAAAGCTTCTAAATACCTTGATTTATTAGACGAAGTACGCCGGATGCGGACTGATTTGATGAAGCAAATTATCAAAAACTACGCCGGCGAAGAATGGTGCATCGGCAAGCACTTGTTGGCCTCCTCAATGCGGGTGATGGAAGTGGGAACCAAAGAATTAAAAAAAGGCAACAACAAAGAAGCCAAAGAGCTTTTTCAAAAATCTTTCAAGCTCTATTCCCTCTTTTGGGGGCTAGTCCTCTCCGGGGGCAATGATCCTAAAAGTGACAAGGATGACGTTACTTTAATTGATGAAAAAGGACAGGTCAAAGGCACCGTCTCTGTCTTTGCCAAACTGGGTTCTCTCATCAACAAAGCCCTAGACTGTTGTCGGGAGTAAGAGCTACTTGACATATTGACATATGTATGTCAATATGTGTTTATGAAACTAATCAGAACCTCCTTAAGAATCGATGAAAATCTGAAAAAAACAGCCGAGATGCTGGCCGTAAAACACGGTCTTACACTTCAAGAAATTTTCAATCGGTCTCTTGAGGCATATCTCAACAACCTTTCCCGTCAAAAAGCCAAAAAATTGGTTTTCAACAGTTATGATTTAGGTACACCTTTAGACAACCTAACCAGATCTGATTACTATCCCAAACCTTAAAATACATGATTCTTTTGGACTCCAACGTTATCGTCTATGCCATCAACACCAATTCACCCAAAAACCTTCTAGCCCAAAAATATATCAGAGAAAACACAAGTGATTTAGCCGTCTCCCACCAAAACATCCTTGAATCGCTCAGGGTTTTAACCCATCCCAAATTACCAAAACCCCTGACTTACGATCAAGCCATGCGCGCCATCAGCCGAATTGCCGATTGTGTTAAATTAATCTCCCCGTCTCCGGAAACTATTTACACCACTCTCCTCCTAATTAAAAAATACCATCTAAAAAGTGACGCCGTCTTTGATGCCTATCTGGCTTCAACTGCCTTAACCAACAGTATCACCACCATCGCCACTGACAACACTAAGGATTTTTCCACCTACAAAGAAATTTCGACGATTAACCCTTTCAATTGCCCGTTTGTTACCCGAAGGCAAAAGGCAGGCTCAAAAAATCGGAATTGAATTAAAATCTTTCAAGCCTGATGCGTTGTATTCCTCCCCTTATCTGCGTTGCCGGCAAACGACCGAAATGGTCAGCCGACTACAAAACTTTATTGACGATGTCAAAAAAACTAAACACGCTTCGGTCGCGGTCTGCTCTCATGGCTGGCCACTGGGAATTTTAGCTGACCTCAAAAATCCCCCCACAGGCGAAAT
>DAIPJT010000046.1:0-4263 GCA_036770125.1 Patescibacteria group bacterium | reverse complement strand
AAAACGATTACCGTTATTTTCCCGAGCCGGACTTGCCGGTTTTCTCACTGCCAAAAACTTTGGTGGCCGAGATTCAAAAAACCCTACCACCTTTGCCGGGAGTCGTCAGATCCCAACTCACAGCTCTGGGCTTGAGAGAAGACGTAGCCAAGACCCTTTCGTCGGATCAGTTAATGAGGATTTTCTTTTTTGAAGCAATTAAGCTTGATCGTGAACAAAAGATTGGCCCGCAAACTTGGGCCAATTTAATCGTCAACAAAAAGATTGACACGACCAAAATTTCACCCGCCAAAGCGCTGAAAGAATTGCTGGTGGCTCAAAACCGCAACTACGCCTCCGGGGAAGAAACCGAGACCGTTTGTTTGAAGGTTATTTCTGCCAATCCCAAGGCGCTTGTCGATTATCAAAACGGCAAGGTTCAAATTTTGGGATACTTAATTGCCCTGGTCCAAAAAGAGTTAAAGGGGACCGGTAGAATTGATCTGGTAAGTGAGACTTTAACCAAACTTTTGCAAAACCATGGCTGATTTTGTCCACCTTCACGTTCACACGGAATATTCGCTTCTGGATGGGCTTTGTAAAATTAAAGGCTTGGTTAACAAAGTCAAAGATTTTGGCATGGGTAGTGTGGCCATTACCGACCACGGTTCGATGTACGGGGCTATTGAGTTTTACAAATACGCGACGGCCAACGGCGTCAAACCAATTATCGGCATGGAGGGCTACATCACCAATTTGTCTTTGACCGACAGTCCCAGTAAGGCTACCAACAAAAATTACCACTTGACCTTGCTGGCCCAAAATATGGAAGGGTACAAAAACTTGATGTCTATTGCCTCTATTGCCCACCTAAAAGGTTTTTATTATCGGCCACGGATGGACTGGGCCACATTAAAGGAGCACGGTGAGGGAATTGTTTGTTTGTCCGGTTGCCCTCTGGGAGAGTTGGGGCGAACCCTGGTGGAAAAAGACGCGGAAACGGCTCAAAAAGTGGCTGAGCGATACCTGTCGATTTTTGGTGACCGGTATTATCTGGAAATGATGCGTTTTGACTCGACCGGTGAAATGAAGCGGGAACAAGACGTGATCGGTGCGGGTCTTTTAAAACTTAGTCGCCAATTGGGCATCCCTCTGGTTGCCACTTCCGATGTCCATTATTTAAACCCCGAAGATGCACCCATCCAGGACGCGCTGGTTTGTATCTCGACCGGCAAAAAAGTGGCTGACGCCAAGCGCATGCGTTACATTGACACGCCATATTTTTACCTCGCCAACAGCGAGGAAATGATTGGCCGATTTAGGGATTTACCGGAAGCGTTGGAAAATAGCCTTAAAATTGCCCAAAGAATTGATTTGCAGATAGAAATTGGTAAATGGTATTTTCCCAAGTTCGATTTACCGGATAATAAAACGCCTGATGTTTACCTGACGGAGACAGCCAACCAAAAATTGGTTAAAGTTTTTCCCAAAAAAACCAAGGAACTGCAGAGTCGTTTGGACCATGAATTGGACATCATCAATGCCAAGGGTTATGCCCCATATTTTTTGATTGCCATGGATTTGGCTAATTGGGCCGACGAACAGGGTATTGTGACCAATACCAGGGGTTCTGCGGCCGGCTCATTGGTTTCCTTTGTCTTGGGTATTACCACCGTTGATCCGATTGCCTATTACCTGCCTTTTGAGCGTTTTTTAAACCCCTACCGACCCAGTCCACCGGACATTGATTTTGACGTTTCAGATAACAGACGTGATGAGATTATCCACTATATTGCCCAAAAATACGGCGTAGAAAAGGTGGCCCAAATTTGTACTTTCGGCAGGATGCTTTCCCGGGCGGCCGTTCGTGACGTGGCTCGGGTTTTAGGATATCAGTATGCTGTAGGTGACATGGTCTCCAAGCTGATTCCACCCCCAAAACAAGGTTTTCCAATAACTATTCCCAAAGCCATGCAGGAGGTACCGGAATTACAACATAAATATGATTCTGACGCCGACGTTAAACAAATTATTGACATGGCCAAGAAAATGGAGGGTAATGCCCGCCACATCAGTGTCCATGCAGCCGGAGTGGTGATCGCCCCCACAAAAATCACCGATTTCTCACCCATTCAACACGAACCTAAGGGGGAAAAGGTGATTACCCAATACGAAATGCATGCTTGTGAAGACGTGGGCTTAATTAAGTTTGACATTTTAGGTATCAGAAACTTGTCTATCCTTGGAGCGGCCATTGCCAACGTGCAAAAAACCCAAGGGATAAAAATAAATATCAAAACCATTCCTTTAGACGACAAAACCACTTTTGCCATGTTGGGCCGGGGTGAAACGATGGGCACTTTTCAGCTCGGGGGTGGTGGCATGACCAAGTACTTGAAAGAGTTAAAACCTACCCGGGTTGAGGACTTGATGGCCATGGTTGCTTTGTATCGGCCGGGGCCCATTTCGGTTATTCCCGAATATATCAAACGCAAATATAATCCCAAGTTGGTTATTTATCTGGATCCCCGGATGGAAAAGTTCTTGCAGGCTTCTTATGGCTTGATTGTTTACCAGGATGACTTGTTGTTTTGTGCCCTGGATCTGGCCGGTTATACTTGGGAAGAGGCTGATAAATTCAGGAAAGCGGTTGGCAAGAAAATCCCCGAGGAGATGGCGGCCCAAAAAGATAAATTCACCACCGGCATTGTCAACCATGGTCAAACAGCCGAATTTGCCGAAACTTTGTGGAAACTGTTTGAACCCTTTCAGTCGTATGGCTTCAACAAAGCCCACGCAGCCAGCTACGGCATGGTGGCTTACCAAACGGCCTATATGAAGGCCAATTACCCGGTTGAATACATGACGGCTTTGCTCTCTGCCGAAAGCGATGATAAAGAAAAGATTGCCCAAGCTGTGGCCGAATGTAAACGCATTAGTCTGACGGTCCTTCCCCCCGATGTTAACGAAAGTGACGAGGATTTCACTATCATTGACAACCAAATTCCCAACCTAAAAGCCATTCGTTTTGGCTTAAGTGGCGTTAAAAATGTCGGTGGAGCGGCTATTTCCAACATCATTGAAGCTAGAAGCAAAGGGCCATTTTTGAGCCTGAACGATTTTTTGGAACGAACCGACAGCCAAAAAATAAACAAGCGGGTTCTGGAAAGTTTGATAAAAGTCGGGGCTATGTCAACTTTCGGCAATCGGGCGACGTTGTTGGAAGCAATTAATGATATTAAACGACTTAAACGGGCCAACAACCCCAACCAAGACAGTTTGTTTGCCGACACCGAGACCCAGTCCTCGGACAACCTGACCAAATACACCCAGGATGAATTTTCGGCCGAAGAGTTGGAAAAACATGAACTCGATCTTTTGGGTTTTTCTTTGTCGGCCAGGAGTATTACGGAAATTTTGGGGAAAAATGTCGAAATGTCCGACATCACGATTTCGGAATCGGGTGAGGAAATTTATGAAAATAAAGAGATAAAAATTGCGGGTCTCATCAAAAACGTCAAGGAAATTGTGACCAAGAAAGGAAACCAGCGGATGGCCTTTATGGAAATTGACGACGGCACGGGGATTTTGGAAGTGGTGGTTTTTCCTTCTCTTTTCGCGGAATTGTCCGATCGGCTGGTTGCCGGGGTTCCGGTTCTTCTCTCATCCAAGATTACCCGTCGGGACGATGAAGTTTCGGCCATTGCCAACAAAATTGAGTTTCTCAAAAAGAATGTGACTGTTGGTTTGCCGGCCAATTTATCGGCTGAAAAACTAAAGGGGTTAAAAAAGCTTCTCAAAGACAACCCCGGGGACACCGAAGTCTACATTTGGTTGGAAGAAAGCCAGGAATCTATTCTCTTTCCCACACTCGTTAACTGGACCAAGGCCCTGGAAGTCCAGGTCACGGCGCTACTTCCCTCCAGAGGGACTTTTTGGAACGCATGAAGGAAGGCATTAAAAACATCAGGTCGGGAGTGCGCCTAAAGTAAACAGCCGGAACAGTGTTGCCCACTCCGGAATCCCTGTAACTGGTAACCGAACCGTTTTGAGCCACAACAATCGCCCTCACCGTCAAAGTGGGGTCAGTGTCTACCCCATTGGTATTGAAGGTGATACCTGTGTTCCCACCGGCATAATAAGCGCCTTCAAAAAGAGTGGTTGGGGCAGCTACCGTTGAATTGAAAGTAATGTTGCCGGAAACGATAAAAACGGGCATGCCCACACCATCCACACACTGGATGTTTTTGTTAACCGTCAAGTTGCCTTCAACAAAAACCACCA
>DAIPJT010000045.1:3290-4370 GCA_036770125.1 Patescibacteria group bacterium | reverse complement strand
GACCGGGAGCCCTTGACCAAAAGGTAGTTCCCACCAACCAACAGCTTCTCAAAAGCCGGCCGGGCTTCCTGCCAAGTAGAAAAATAACCGGCCCCGGGAACTTTGATGTTTTTCACGGCCTTACCCACCAAGATTACTTGGTCAAAGTCAATTTGTGTTATCAAATCGCCAATTTTCCGATGTTCGGATGCCTCCAAGCTCCCCAACTCCAGCATGTCACCAAAAATTAAACTCTTTTGGTTTTTACCGGCCAATTTAACAAACTCCCGAATGGAAAAGTCGGCTGCCTTGGGATTATTGTTATAGGAGTCGTCGACAATGACGGCACCACTTGGGTGGTGAATCAGCTTCATTCGGTGGTCTTGAGGCACAAAGTTGGCCAAACCTTTTTTAATTTTATCTTCACTAACCCCTAATTTTCGAGCCACCGTTTTTACCGAGGCTAAATTATCAGAGTTTTGCAACAAAACCTTTTTTTCGTCGGTGCCGTCAAACCACACAATTTTGGCTTTCAATTTCCCCGCCAGTTTTTGCAAATGAGTGTCGTTTTTATTCAATACTGCCATCGCCGTTTTGGGCAAAGCTTTCACCAATTTACTTTTTTCGGTAAAAACACCGTCGACGTTTTTGAAAAATTCGGTATGGGTGGGATTAATGTTGGTGATAACCCCAATGTCGGGTGTGGCCAGCCACAAGTAATAGTCCATCTCCCCCGGATACTCAACGCCCATTTCCAAAACTAAATATCTCGTGCCTGGTGCGCATTTCAAAATCGTTGTGGGGATGTTGTAAACCGGATCAATGTTGGCAAATGAAAAAACAACACTTTCACCTCCGAGGATCCCATTCGGGAACCTCTGAGGTGCTTTTTTTGCTGTCATCCCGGACCCGATCCGGGATCCAGTGGCTTCTTTCAAAATCGAAGCCAGCATATCCTTGGTGGTGGTCTTTCCACAACTCCCCGTAATCCCCACCACTTTCACTCCAAAAAACCGTCGCAGAACCATTAAATAATATTTGGCGATCTTTCGCTTCAGCGGGTGTACCACCCATTTCCGAAAATAAACTCGGGTCAGACCG
>DAIPJT010000045.1:0-3190 GCA_036770125.1 Patescibacteria group bacterium | reverse complement strand
AAACCTCGGCAACCAACAGCCTTGTAAACTTTCACTGCTAAAGTCTGAATTTGTTTAGTTAACCCAAGAGAAATCTTTGCCGGACAAATTTCCTCCGACCCGCTTTCGGTATATTTTGAAGCATAATCAAAAAAATCACCTTTTAGGGGTTTTATTTCCACCACCGGCAAAGCATAACAGTCGTTGTTGCCCAAAATCGCACAGGTAAACTCTCGGCTTTTGATATATTCGTCTACTAAAACCACAGCGTCAAATTTTTGAGCCTCCTTTATTCTTTTTACCAACTCCAGTCTGTTTTTAGCAATCCCCGCCCCAACCGACGAACCCTGGGCGTTAGGTTTAACAAACAAAAGGTACTTTAGTTTCTTTTCAATCTCACTAATTTTTGTTTCTTTATCCACTGCCATGTATTGTGGGATAGTAATGCCTTCGGCTATCATTAATTTTCGAAAGTGTAACTTATCCATCCCCAAAGCTGAAGCCAAAATCCCCGAACCGGTGTATCTCAGTCCCATGGCTTCAAGCATGCCCTGTATCGTGCCGTCTTCCCCATAAATCCCGTGCATGGCAATAAACACTATTGTGTTCTTTCTGTCATCCCCGACTCGATCGGGGATCCGGGTTCCGTTACGCGGAATCGTTATTGGCACAATCTCATATTTCTTGGAATCTAGGTGTTTCAAAACCTCTGCGCCGGACATAAGCGAAACCTCATGCTCCGGCGACCTCCCACCCATCAACACCACCACTTTCTTCTTCATCTTACATCAATATTTTTAGCCGTCTGAATTCTAATTGTCCTTTTTTGTAAAAATTTTCCCACGATTCTTCACCTAGGGGCTTGTAATCAAATGTCGGCTTGTTTTGTCTGATATTCAGTCCATGTACGTAAACACCAAAGGGCACCACTCCAACGTTTGACTGGGCTACGCACAACCTACCATCCCGCTTAACAATTAAGGCAATGTGTTGATAGATACCCCCCTTTGATTTTATCAAAATTAAATCCAGTGGTTCAATTTCCTCCGGCTGGATTTCAACAGAAGCATCACCACCAAAAACAAAGGCTCCAGCTTTACTGACCACTGTATTTTTCTTATCTTTCCAGTCTAGGCTTTCAATAAATTCTTTCTCCCCACCAATCTGCCTAAGGGCAAACGCTAAAACATTGTAAACAAACCCGGAACAGTCAATTCCCAGACCAAAAAGGATCATAAATTCACGAATATAGTCTGACGAGGTTTTATTAATTAAAAAATCTGCTTTCTTTGAAATCGTTTTAGTAGCACTAACAATTTCTTCGGGTTTTCCCTTCCCTCTATACCAACCATGAAGTAAATTATTGTTTTTGTATAACTCGCAAAATTCGCTGATTTTTTCCTCTGAAATCTTCATCCCCCTCAATAAAACACATACGTCGTTTTGAATTCGATTGATATAGTACGGACAACGAACCTGAAAGCCATAGATCTCTAAATTTAAGTATTTACCAATCTCATCTAGAGCGTAACTGTTCACCGTGTTTTTATTCATTCTAGTTTATATCTACTTTTCTAATTTTTTTTGACACCCCATTCCCCATAAACATCTTGGCCGTTTCTTTAAATTTATTATTAACATCGGTTACATAATAATCTACTTTACCCAACCCGGTCTGGCTATTCAGTAACTTATTGGCTGATAAATATTCATTAAGTTTGGTAGCCACCTCTTTCCCCGGGTCAATATACAAAATCTTACTTCCCAAATAACGTTCGATTTCTGGCTTGATAATAGGATAATGAGTGCAACCTAAAATTAGAACCTTCAAGGGTTTGCCTTTAAAATACTGTAAATACTTTTTAACAATGCTTTTTATAATGGCTCCTTCTATTTCTCCCTCCTCAATCAAAGGTACAAATAAAGGGCAAGCCAAAGTAAGTAGCTTCTGACCCAACTTTTTGTTGTACGCTTTACTATCAATAGTTCCTCTGGTACCAATCACCCCAATTTGGTTACCCCCAAGCTCAAGGGCTTTTTCTGAAGCCGAGGAAATAACGTCAAAAATTGGCAAATTGAAGGTTTTAACCAAATAGTCGTACGCAAAAGCGGAGGCGGTGTTGCAAGCAATAACAATACACTTGACTCCTTTTTTGAGCAGGAATTGCGCATCCTCTTTAGCAAACTGCGTGACTACCTCCTGACTCCTTGTTCCATAGGGAACTCTGGCCGTGTCCCCCAAATAAACAATGTCTTCATGGGGTAAAGCTTTAATAATTTCTTTAACCACTGTTAAACCCCCTAAACCCGAATCAAAAACGCCAATAGGTTTACTGTTCATCTCTCTTTAATAACCCAACTTCCTTTTTAAATTGGTAACCACGGTCTTTGTAATCGGTAAACATACCAAAAGAAGCGGTGGCAGGAGAAAGCAAAACCACACCACCTTTTACTGTCTCTTTGACGCATGTTTGAACAATTTCTTTCATGGTGGTCATGCCCAAATCAATTATCTTACCCGTAAACTTGGCTTTTTCTAATGAGCTTTTAATCACTGGGGCTATCTGGCCAATCAAGATAACATTTTTTATGTTTCCTTTTTTGGTTAAATACTGCCCCAGCTCGTC
Source organism: Patescibacteria group bacterium (assembly GCA_036770125.1). Classification (GTDB taxonomy): domain Bacteria; phylum Patescibacteriota; class Microgenomatia; order UBA8517; family UBA8517; genus DAIPJT01. The sequence continues at coordinate 584 of DAIPJT010000045.1, read as the reverse complement.
ATAATCCAAACCTTTGTCCGACCCACCTAAAATTAAAGTCAGGGGTTCGATAAAGGAATCGACCCCCGCCATGGTTGGCTGGGGATTAGTGGAAAAAGAATCGTTGTAAAAAGTCACCCCTTTCCAGTTGCCAACCAATTCTAAGCGATGTTCCAAACCCTTAAAAGCAAAAACAACTTTAGCAATGGTTTTTGGATCAACTCCGGAAAAATATGTGGCCGAAACGGCAGCGTTAACATTTTCCCAATTATGCTCACCTCGCAAGAGTAACTTATCTGTGTTGCCAACAATCATTTTCTGTTTGACGTCATTAATAATGATCTTCCCATCTTCCACATAAGTACCAATTCCCGGTTTGCCGAAACGACTGAAGTAAACTACTTGGCCTTTAGTTAATTTGGCAAAGTTTTTTGAGGTCGGATAATCAAAATTAACAATCGCCAAGTCGGTTGGTTTTTGATGTAAAACCAGGTTTTGTTTAGCCGTCACATATTCTTCTCGACTTTTATGCCAATCAAGATGATCCACCGTCACATTGAGAACCACAGCCACTTGTGGACTTTTGGTCATGTCGATTAATTGAA